>NZ_BCBP01000027.1:0-130199 GCF_001753955.1 Pseudomonas sp. NBRC 111139 | reverse complement strand
CACTCACAAGCACCCACACGAATTGCTTGATTCAATTTGTTAAAGAGCGTTTGGTTAAGAGCTTTTCGTCTCAACCGAGGCGCGCATTCTACGCTTTCCTCAGAGCCTGTCAAGCGTTTATTTTGAAGTTTTTTACCACCGCTTTCTTTCGAAAGCTAACAACTTCAACAACTTACCGCTTGCCCCGAAGCGTTCATCGCTGCGAGGAGGCGAATAATACGCGCTTTGAAATCAGAGTCAACACCTTGTTCTGAAAAACTTTTCCATCAACGTTTTGCCGCTAACCGGCAACTAATGAAAGCGCCGTGGATCTGTAAAGAAACACACCACGGAGCGTAGCGGCCATGAGCGATGGGCAAAGCGAGAAAACCCCCGGCCTCTCTGCAGATGAAGAGCAGGAGGTCAGCCACAGCCAACCGCCGCGGGCGGCTGTGCTGCACGAAATCATTCGCTACCAGGGCGACCAGGAACTGGAACGTACACTTGCCGCGTTGTGGTGGTCGGCACTTGCCGCCGGCCTGTCCATGGGGCTGTCGTTGATGGCCATGGGGCTATTCTACGCCCGCCTGCCGGAAGGCGATGGTGCCCAGGTGGTCGCCAGCATCGGCTACAGTGCGGGCTTTCTTGCCGTGATCCTGGCACGCCAGCAACTGTTCACCGAAAATACGCTCACCGCCGTGCTGCCCGTCATGACCGCCCCTACGCTGGCCAACTTCGGACGACTGCTACGCCTCTGGGGCGTGGTGTTGTTTGGCAACCTGGCAGGCACCCTGCTGGTAGCCTGGGTGATGCTGGAACTGCCGATCTTCGACAGCAAGACCGATGTGGCATTCCTGGAGGTCGGTCGCAAGGTAATGAAGAACGACATCAGCCAGATGTTCGCCAAGGGCATAGTCTCAGGCTGGATGATTGCCACCATGGTCTGGATGATCCCTTCAATGGAGCACGCCAAGATCTGGATCATTCTGATGATCACCTACCTGATGGCCCTTGGCGATTTCACTCATATAGTGGTGGGGTCAGTCGAAGTGTCCTACCTGGTGTGGGCTGGCGACGAAACCTGGAGCCGTTTCTGGCTGGAATTTGCACTGCCGACGCTGACGGGCAACATCATCGGTGGCAGTTTCATCTTCGCCTTGATCAGCCATGCGCAAGTGCGCAGTGACAGTGGCAAACCACCCTCGCGGCTTCTGAACGACGACCAGCCCCAGTCCGCGCGCAGCAGACATGAGCCAAAATGATACTCAGCGTGCCGCTACGGTGAGCTCATGCCCCTGGCCCTGCTTACTCGTGGGCCAGGGCTACACATCCGTTCTGCCCGCCATGCGGTGACTCCAGGTTAACCCGCTCCCGTCCGCGGCGCGCCCAGTCGCACCTGAGCCTGGTTATCGACGGCCCACCACAGTGATCGAATCAACCGTGAATTGGCTTGTAAGGTCATTTCTCGCCGATGTAACACTGTTCAACAATATTCATCCGAATTATGCGATGAACGGTACACCGGCAGAAGAAGATCAGCATTATGGACAATCGCATCGGCAAAGGGCTTTCATTCGTCAAGCGCATCTACCTGCCGCGGGTCATTGGCCTGGGAATCGGCCTGTTCACTGTCATGGCGGCGATTGCGCCGCTGTCGCCCCCCTCCTGGGCATGGCTGCTAGTACTGTTCAATGGTTTGCTGTGGCCGCACGTGGCCTACCAGTGGGCTGCCCGCTCGACAACGCCTTACCAGGCGGAACAGCGCAACCTTCTGCTGGACTCGCTGATGGGCGGGTTCTGGACTGCCGCCATGCACTTCAACCCGCTACCCAGCGTGACCGTGCTGTCGATGATGACGATGAACAACGTCGCCGCCGGCGGCAAGCGCATGGTCTTTCGCGGAGCGCTGGCGCAACTGGCTGGCATGCTCACCGCCATCCTGCTGCTTGGCCCTGGCTTGCAATTGATCGCCACGCCCCTGCAGGTCTATGCGTGCCTGCCCATGCTGGCGCTGTACCCACTGGCCTTGGGCTGGGTGTGCTACCAGCTTGCGATCAAGCTGGGCGACCACAAGCGCCGGCTGAGCGCCCTGAGCCTCACCGACAGCCTGACCGGGCTGTTCAACCACGGCGCCTGGAAGGACCTGCTGCAGCTCAAGTTCCAGGCGTGCAAGCAGCGACAGGAGCACGCGGTGATTGCCCTGATCGACATCGATCACTTCAAGACCATCAACGACACCTTTGGCCATGTGGTCGGCGACTGTGTACTGCGCCAGCTCAGCGCTGAGCTGCGGCGCAGTTTGCGCGAGGGCGACCAGGCCGGGCGTTACGGCGGCGACGAATTCTGCGTGATCCTACCCGAAATCAGTGAAGCCCAGGCCTGCCAAGTCATGGAGCGTCTGCGCGAGCGGGTTTCCAGCTACCGCAACCCACAGTTACCGCACCTGCGCATCAGCCTGAGTATCGGCCTGTCACCCTTCGAGGCCAACCTCGAGTCCCCCGAACACTGGCTCGAACAGGCAGACAAGGCGCTGTACATCGCCAAGCACGCTGGCCGCGATCAGGTCAATTTTGCCCGCAGTGAAGCTGCCGCGCTCAGGCTGGCCTATTCTGATTGAACCTCCTTCCTGACTGCCTGGCGGGAGGTTGCCTGAAGGAGCCGCTCGCGCATGGCCAGGACCGCCAAGCTTCCACCCGCTAGCCCCACACCGCGCTTTCAGGTGCGCCACCTCATTGCCGGTTTCAGCGCAGTGTTCGGCCTGGCTTGCCTGGTCATTCTCGGCGCTCTGTTCAATATCGCCAGTACACTCGACCAACAGGAGCGCCAGCGTAGCGCCTTCCATGCGAACCAGGCGCTGGAACAACGGCTGCTCGCCTCGCGCCAGTTTCTGTCCAGCTATGCCGTATGGGATGCAGCCTTCGAGCACTTGTCGGGCCAAGCCGACTGGCAATGGGCCTACGAGGAAAAAAACATAGGCGAGTCGCTGTACAGCGCCAGCGGCTACGAAGGGGTATTCGTAGTGGAAAACGACCGCACCACCTATGCCTTGTTCAAAGGCCAGCCCAGCCAGGCAGGTGCCAACACCTATATAGACACACCGCTGCAACCGATCATCGAACAAGCCCGTGCAGCGGCAGTTTCACGCGAGCAAATCACCCGTTTCGTGCTGTTCAATGGCTGGCCGGCCGCACTCAGTGCAGCAGCCGTGCGCCCGGACCGGGAGGTTACCGACAGCGAGGTGAGCCAAGCGCCAGTGATGCTGTTCATTGACCAGCTCAACGAAAGCAAACTGGCGCAGTTGGGCCACGGCGCCGGCCTGACGGGCATGCACGTGGAAAAGGAGGATATGCAGGATCACAGCCACCTGCGCATCGACCTGGGCGACACCGGCTACCATCTGACCTGGAACAGCCCACTGCCGGGGCGTCAGATGCTGCGGGCAGTGTTGCCAGCACTGTTGTGCGCACTACTGATACTTGGCCTGGTGATGCTGTACCTGTTCCGTCATGCCTTGCGCAGCTCCCGGGCAATCGGCCTCACGCTCGTGCATCTGCAACAAAGCAACCAGGCCCTGGAGGCCAGCGAGCAGCGTTTCCGCGCGGTGGCCGAGTCGGCATCCGACTGGATCTGGGAAACCGACCGGCATCAACGCCTGACCTACCTGTCGCAACGCTTCGCCAACGTCACCGGCTACCCGGTAGACGGCTGGCTGGGCCACCCGCTCAACCAGTTGCTGGCCTGCGATACCACGCCGCTGTCACCTTGGCTCGACGCCCTGGCAACCGCCGACCCGCAGCAACTGGCCAACCTGCGCTGCACTTACCGCGACCAGAATGGCCAGAACCGCTACTGCCGGATATCCGCCCGCGCTATCTGGCGCGATGGCAAGGCCATCGGTTTTCGGGGTACCGCCAGTGATATCACCGACGAAGTCGACGCCCACGCGCGCATCCAGCATCTTTCGCTGCACGACCCACTGACCGGGCTGGCCAACCGCAACAAACTCGCCCGGCACTTGGAGCAGGCCTTGTTGCGCGGCAGTGACTCGCCGCCGCTGACCTTGTTGCTGCTGGACCTGGACAACTTCAAGCCGATCAACGACTCGCTCGGTCATGCCGCCGGAGATGCCGTGCTGCAAGAAGTGGCAACGCGCCTGCGCGACACCACCCGCGATGGCGACCTGGTCGCGCGTCTGGGCGGCGACGAGTTCATCCTGGTACTCAGCGGCATGGACAACAGCAGCGAGATCGACCGCTTCTGTGCGCGCCTGATCGGCCTGCTGCAGCAACCCATCGTCTTCGAAAGCCAGCCGCTGCACATCGGTGCCAGCATTGGCGTTGCCCAGACGCGTAACCAGGGCTTCGATGCAGGTGAGGTGAGCTGATCCGCTGCGCCGACATCGCCCTGTACCAGGCCAAGGCCGATGGAAAGAACACATGGCGCTACTTCGTTGCCGAAATGAACCAGCAGATCCAGTACCGCCGCCAGCTGGAGAACGACCTGCGCCGGGCCCTGCGCAATGAGGAGTTCGAGTTGCATTACCAGCCGCGCTACCGCCTCGACGACCTGCGTATCGTCGCGGTCGAGGCCTTGGTGCGCTGGCGGCATCCACAGGAAGGGTTACTGGGGCCGGACACCTTCATTCCGTTGGCCGAGCAGAGCGACATCATTGTTGCGCTGGGCCGCTGGGTGCTTCGCGAAGCTTGCCGCACTGCCCATGACTGGCCAGCCGACGTGCTGGTTTCGGTCAACCTGTCGCCTGCGCAGTTCTTGCGCAGCGATGTGGTAGCCGACGTGCGCGAAATTTTGCTCGACACGGCCTTCCCCGCCCAGCGGTTGGAACTGGAGATTACCGAGAACGTGATGCTCAACGACATCGAGGGCGCGCTAGGCACCATGCTGTCGCTCAAGGAGCTAGGGGTGCGCCTGAACATGGATGATTTCGGCACCGGCTATTCGTCGTTGGGCTACCTGCGTACTTACCCGTTCGACAGCATCAAGATCGACAAACGCTTCATCAGCGGCCTGAACAACAACGGCGGCAGCGACCGCGCTGTGGTCCAGGCCATCATCAACCTGGGTGAGGCGATGGGGCTGACAGTGACAGCCGAAGGCGTGGAAAGCGAACATCAACTCAAGGCGCTGGAAAACGATCGCTGCCATGAAGTGCAAGGCTATTACCTGAGCATGCCCCTGGACAGCGCCGGATTGGCGGCGTTGTTGCACCAAACCTCCCAAAGCACTGCACAGCCCTTGTAGACGCGGCCTTGCTCCTAAACAGACTGGGTGTGCTGCTGCAGGCTGCGCTGCGCCACGATTTCGGGCAGATCACAGCGGCGCAGGTAGGCGCGCAGCGGTTCACCAATGTTCAAGCGGTCATCCACATGCTGATCCAGCAACAGCGACAGCCGTTCGCGGCACAACGCCATGCGCTGCCCTTGCTCGGGCCGCCAGACAAACTCGCTGCAGGGGGTGATACTGGCGTCGGCCACGTCCATGCCGAACGCGTCCTCGGAGAAACGCACGATATGAACACCGCGCTTGCCGTGAAAACCGACAAAGCCCTTTAGCTGATCGGCGGCGTTGCAGATATCCTGGGAAGTGATGGCCATGACGTAACCTCGCAATGAAATCGGAAGATACGCACGCCTGGCGGAAGAAGGGTTGCCTCTGTCGGGCAACTCACAGCGGCAGCCTAACGCAACTGGCGGGCCGCTCGCCAAGTTTTTTCGTGTCTGCCCGACGTCGTCGGCGTACTGGAGCTGGACTGCCTTCACCACACGACCCGGCTGTACCGCTTCGAACGTTACATTTCTGTCTATTGAGGCAGCACCATCACTGCGGGTCGCGGTCCTCGTGCACTTGCACACTCGCCGTCATCCCCGCACTCAAGGTCAGCCCTTCCGGCACCTGATCCAGGCGGATCCTCACCGGTATGCGCTGGGCCAGTCGCACCCAGTTGAAGGTCGGTTCTACCTCCGGCAGCAACTGGCTGTCCGGGTTGCTGTTGCGGTCGGTGATGCCGCGGCTGATGCTCTCCACGTGCCCCTGCATCGGTTCACCCGTGCCCATCAGCCACACCTTCACAGTGTCCCCAACGCGAATGCGCGGCAGCTTGGTTTCCTCGAAATAGGCCTGGATGTAGAACGTCGAATCATCCACCAGCGCCATCACCGATTCCCCGGTGTTCACATAATTGCCTTCGGCCAGACGCAGATTGGTGATATGCCCGCTGCGCGGTGCCCGCACCTCACTGCGCGCCAGGTTGATCTTGGCCACCTGCAACTGCGCCTCGGCCTCATGCAACTCGCCACGCGCGATGGCGGCATTGATCTGGGCGTTTTCACGCAACTCGGCACTGATCGCCTCTGGCCCCAAGGCAGTACGCCGGGCTGCTTCACGCTCGCGCAAGCGCAATTGCTGGGCGCGGGTCTCGGTCACCGCGCTGGCCTGATCGAACGCGGCCTGGAAGCGCTCGCGGTCAATGCTCATCAACAGGTCGCCAGCCTTGACCTGCTGGTTGTCATGAACCTTGAGTTCGCGAACCCAGCCAGACACGTCAGGCGCAATCACCACCACATCGGCGCGCACACGGGCATCGCGCGTCCATGGGGTGAGCATGTAGTACTGCCACAGCTGGTAGCCGGCCAACACGGCCAGGGCCACCACACACAGGGTCACCAGAATACGTACGGCCGCACGCATCGAAACACTCCTTTATAAAGTTCCCAGCAGGCGTACCACCAGGAACAACACACAGACGAACAGCGCTGCGTCGAACAGCGCTTCATGCCAGATCCAGCGCCCCAACGGTGTGGCCTGCACCACCAGGCGCAGCAGGCCGGTGAGCAGCAGCGCCAACAACACATAAAGCAGAAACGGGCTGAGCAGCACACCGCCCACTTCCCACTCACGCAAACCCATGGGTATCCTCCTGCCAGCGGCACCATTTGCCCCAGCTTTTCTGCAATTGCAGCACCGCCCCCTCGGCCAGCCGGAGCGGGTCGCTGGCTGGCAACCGACGCAAGGCTGCAATGAACTGCTCACTGGCAGCATCCAGCCGCTGCCCACGCCCGGCAGCCGGCCCTTTGGCCAGCACTGCCTCCACGTGTTGCAGGTACTCGCGCTCGGCCCGCCCCAAAGGGGCCTGGGCGACCGCCAGGCACATGCGCAGGTGCACCAGTTCGTCGCCGATATCCAGCCCGTGCAGGCCGTCATCCCAGCGTTTGCGTTCGCCTTCCGGTAATTCACTGGCATGCCGCGCCAGTTGCATCAGCCGGTCGGCCATGCGCCCGCCAAACCAGCTGTCAGCCCCGCGCAGGTCGCGCCGGGTCAGGCGCACCAAGTCGTTCTGCGTTGCAGCACGCAAGCGCCGGCCCAGCCAGGCCGGGTGGCGGAACACCAGCAAGCGGAAGGCCATGACCGCTGCCGACACCCCCACCAGCATGGCCAAGGCACTGTTCAACATGGTCGCCACGCCGAACTGCATGGCGTTCAGCGGCGACACCAGCACAATGAAGTGCAGGCAATAGGAAGTGGCCGTAGCCCCGGTACGCGGATGGGCCATGCCCAGTGCACCAAGAAACAGTGGCACGCCCATGCCCAGGCAGAGCATGGCGAAGCTGCTCCATTGCGGCAGCATGATCTGCCCGACCAGAAACGCCGCCGGTATCGCCAGGAATATCCCGCGCAGAAAACTCAGGCCGATCTGTGCGCCGTTTTCGCGACTGGCGAACAGGCTGCAGACCACGCAGGTCAGCACCAGGCCACCCGGTGCCGAAGGCCAGGCCGTGGCCAGCCAGAAACCACTCATTACCAGGAAGGCCAGCGCACTGCGCGAGCCGAACAGCAAGGCCAGCGACCAGTCTCGGTGCACGGCCAGCCCCTGGGACACGTCCTTGGGCGCCCTGCCCGCCTCCACATCCTCAAGTGCCTGGCTGGCGGCCATGGCATAGTCCAATAGCAGGGCCATGCGCGCCAGGCAGAAGTGCTCCGCCGAACTGATCTGCTCGTCGTGTGCGGCATCCCAGATACGCTGACGCAACAACAACAGGCTGGGCTGGTCGGGTTGGTCGAGCAGCGTACGCACTTCCTGCAACCAAGGCGTCAAGTGCTCGACCTCACACTCATCCAGTTGCCGCCACTGGCGGCGCACCGAACGGGAAATACGCAACAGCACCAGCAGTTTCTGGCTAAGGCCACGAATGGCACGGGCACGTTGGCGCCCGCGATTGCCCTCGAACCAGGCATGCTCACGTTGGCTGTCGATGGCAACGATGCGTCCCAGGCTTTCCAGCAGGCCCTTGCGCGCCTCGTCCTCTCCGCCCAGCATGGCTCTGGCGGCCTGCAGGCCGTTCTGCCAGGCCTGCCGTGCCTGCCCGCCCAGTTGCTGCTCGACCCGCATGGGCCAGAGCAAGGCACTGCTGGCTGTTGCACAGAAAATACCCAGGCAGATCTCGGTACAGCGCGCCACGGCCTGGTCGAATACCTGCAGGGGGTGGTCAATGGCCGGCAAGGCAATGATCGCTGCGGTGTAGCCGGCCAGCACGAAAGCATAGGCCCAGGCGCTGCGCAACTGGGTGGACGCGGCGGTACACAGGGCCAGCCACAGCGCCAAGGCAAGCAGGAACAGCCCGGGGGTCTGGGCGAACAGGCCGATGAACAGCACTGACATGACTGTGCCGACCAACGTGCCGGCTAACCGCGCCAAGCCTTTCTGCACCACCATGCCCGATAGCGGCTGGGCGACGATGAAAGCAGTCATCAATGCCCAGGAGGGTTGCTCCAGCCCCCAGCGCATCGCCAGCCACAACGCCAGGCCGCCACCGAGCAGGGTCTTGATGGCAAACTTGAGGGCGAGGCTGTTGGGCGCGAACAGGGCCTGAAAGGTGATGGGCACGAGGCGGACCTTGCGGGGAAAAGTCTTGCTGAAAAGATAGACAATGATGAGCAGAATAAAGCGGAAACGATTAATTAGCTAGCTAATCATGTATATGCGATGGGCCTGCACCGAGAGGGACAGCTCAGGCAATAAAAAATGCAGGCAAAAAAAATGGGCGACCGAAGTCGCCCTAAATGCCTTGCGTGCTCGTGTACCCGGAAGGTCAGCGCGGCTTGCGCTTGTTCGAGTCCTTCCAGATGAAAATGCCCAGACCGGCAAAGAAGGCGACCATCAGCCCGACCGTTACCACACCGGCGATAACCACGTTGTCGAAGAACATGCTGGCCTCCCCATTCGTTTGCCGTTGTCCGATGGGTACACGTTAACCAATGTGGCGGCGGGGAAAATTGATCAGTGTCAATGGTGCCCGAGGCCGGGCACGCGAGGGGGGCGCAGGGTTGACCTGCGTCAAGTTTCAACGCTTCTTAGGTTTGCCCTTGGGCTTCTTTTTCTTGCTGGTACTCAAAGGCAGGGCCTGCTCGAAAGCATTGCGCATTTCGTTCAGCCGCTTTTCCTTGAGGTCGTGGACGCGCTTGGCACGTTCGGCATCGAAATCGATGAGGTTGTCTTGGCTCATGGGTGGGCTCGACGATCAACAGAGAATTGCATGATGAAGCCAGGCGCAGGCGCTGACCAGCCCCGTATCAGACTTCGATGTCCACCAGCAGTCCTTGGCGTACATGCTCGCCCATCAATGGCGCTACCGGCACGGTATTGTCGGCATTGACCTCGTCACCCGGGACGGCATCGTAGCGTTCCTGCTCGCCCTTATTGCGGCGTTGCTGCTGGCGGCGCTGTTCATCGCGCAGCAACAATACCTGCTCCTGCGGGTCGCGCTGGCGCTTGAGGTCAATGGCACTTTCGCCGGACGCAGGCTGCGTCGGCACCACCGGCTTGATGTCGGGGGTTGGCTTGACCGGGTCCTGTTGCGAGGTGACCGGGGCGGCACTGAGCGGAATGATCGGCGGCAGCATGGACGTTCTCCTATACCCCCTGTATCGGCAGGCGAAGCTTTACCTTGATGTCATGGACAACATTTACTCGGCTTCGTCACCCGGCTCGTCGTCGACTGGCGGGCTGGCCTCGCTCCAGGGCCGCTTGTACACCTGTTGCCAAACCGCATCCATATGATCGCGTAACACCTGTGGCGCGGCTTTCAGCGAAGCGCTGTCCTCGCGCTCACCACCGATCGGTTCCTCGCCCGCCGGGGTGATCAGCGACTGGCCGGTAATGGTGTAACTGGCCTGCCCTTCACGCATCTCGATGGCGATGTCATGCGGGTCGATACCGCCGCCGCAGAACGCATGGCTGGCCACCGTTATCTCGGCCACCCCATTCTTGTTCAGGTCGCTCACATCACTGACGTCATTATAGAAGTCCACGTCCAGGTCCAGCCCCGGGCAGGTCGTTTCCTGCTCGACCTGCCAACGCGCCTTGAAGGTGTCGTTCTCGGCCGTGCGCCCGTACAAGGTGGCCTTGAGCACCACCTTGTCCACTTCCTGTTCGCTTTCCAGGTCGCTGGCCTGGCCATCGCTGCGGCTCAGGACCAACAGCCCTTCGCCGTCACTGTCACGAAAGTGCACGCTCTTTATCGGCGTCTGCACGCCCAGTACCTCAAGCTGCTCCATCGGAATGGGGGGCAATGTCTCAAAGTTTTTCTGCTCGCAGGCGCTCAGCAGCACCAGGCTGCCCACGGCCATCGAAGCGCTGATCCAGCGGTGCTTGGCAGACATGTTGATCCGGGGCCCTCATCGGCGGCGCTGTGCAGGGCGATGAAACGACTAGACTGTGCCTTTCGATACCTTTCGGTGCTCTCGGCACTTTGGTCTGACCGGCCGATCCGTTAACATAATCGGCTTTTTCATCGCGGGAGTTCAGGCAGTATGGCGCAGCAGTATCAACCGGGGCAACGCTGGATCAGCGACAGCGAAGCAGAGCTCGGCCTGGGTACCATCCTGGCGCAGGATGGCCGCCTGTTGACCGTGCTCTACCCGGCCACTGGCGACACCCGCCAGTATTCCCTGCGCAATGCGCCGCTGACCCGCGTGCGCTTCTCGCCAGGTGACCAGATCACCCACTTCGAAGGCTGGAAGCTGACCGTACGCGAAGTCGAGGACATCGACGGGCTGATGGTCTACCACGGCCTGGACGGGCAGAATCAGCCTCGCACCCTGCCTGAAACCCAGTTGTCGAACTTCATTCAGTTCCGCCTGGCCAGCGACCGCCTGTTCGCCGGGCAGATAGACCCACTGTCGTGGTTCAGCCTGCGCTACAACACCCTGCAGCACACCAGCAAGCAGATGCAGTCGGCACTGTGGGGGTTGGGCGGCTGCCGCGCACAGCCCATCGCCCACCAACTGCACATTGCCCGCGAAGTCGCCGACCGCAGCGCCCCACGCGTTCTGCTGGCCGACGAAGTGGGCCTGGGCAAAACCATCGAAGCCGGCCTGGTCATTCACCGCCAGCTGCTGTCGGGTCGCGCCAGCCGCGTACTGATCCTGGTGCCGGAAAACCTCCAGCACCAGTGGCTGGTGGAAATGCGCCGGCGCTTCAATCTGCAAGTGGCGCTGTTCGACGCCGAGCGCTTCATCGAAAGCGACGCCAGCAACCCGTTCGAGGATGCCCAACTGGCGTTGGTTGCCCTGGAGTGGCTGGTCGACGACGAAAAGGCCCAGGACGCACTGTTTGCCGCTGGCTGGGACCTGATGGTCGTCGACGAAGCCCACCACCTGGTCTGGCACGAAGACCAGGTCAGCGCCGAATACGGCCTGGTCGAGCAACTGGCCCAAGTGATTCCGGGCGTACTGCTGCTCACCGCCACCCCCGAGCAGCTGGGCCAGGACAGCCACTTCGCCCGCCTGCGCCTGCTCGACCCCAACCGTTTTCACGACCTGGCCGCTTTCCGCGCAGAAAGCGAGCACTACCGCCCGGTAGCCGAGGCGGTGCAGGAACTGCTCGACGAGGGCCGCCTGTCGCCCAAGGCCCACGCCACCATCCTGGGCTTCCTGGGTGCCGAAGGCGAAGCCCTGCTGGCTGCGGTCAGCGACGGCGACACCCAGGCCAGCGCCCGGCTGATTCGCGAACTGCTGGATCGCCACGGCACCGGACGCGTGCTGTTCCGTAACACCCGTGCGGCGATTCAGGGCTTCCCCGAGCGCCAGTTGCACCCCTACCCGCTGGCCACGCCCGAGCAATACCGCAACCTGCCAGCCGGCGAGCATGCCGAGCTGTACCCGGAAGTTGCCTTCCAGGCCCAGGGTGAAGTGGCCGATGACGAGCGCTGGTGGCGTTTCGACCCACGCGTCGACTGGCTGATCGACACCCTGAAGATGCTCAAGCGCACCAAAGTACTGGTGATCTGCGCCCACGCCGAAACCGCCATGGACCTGGAGGACGCCCTGCGCGTGCGCTCCGGCATCCCGGCCTCGGTGTTCCATGAAGGCATGAGCATCCTCGAGCGCGACCGTGCCGCTGCCTACTTTGCCGATGAAGAGTTTGGCGCCCAGGTCCTGATCTGCTCGGAAATCGGCAGCGAAGGCCGCAACTTCCAGTTCGCTCATCACCTGGTGATGTTCGACCTGCCAGCGCACCCCGACCTGCTCGAACAGCGCATCGGCCGCCTTGACCGGATTGGTCAGAAGCACACTATCCAGTTGCACATCCCGTACCTGCAAGACAGCCCGCAAGAGCGCCTGTTCCAGTGGTACCACGAAGGGCTCAACGCCTTCCTCAACACCTGCCCCACCGGCAATGCCCTGCAGCACCAGTTCGGCCCACGCCTGCTGCCGCTGTTGGAAGGCGGCGATCACAAGGCCTGGGATACCCTGGTGGCCGACGCCCGCAGCGAGCGCGAGCGCCTGGAAGCCGAACTGCACACTGGCCGTGACCGCCTGCTGGAGCTCAACTCCGGCGGAGCCGGCGAAGGTCAGGCGCTGGTCGAGGCCATTCTCGAACAGGACGACCAGTTCGCCTTGCCGATCTACATGGAAACCCTGTTCGACGCTTTCGGCATCGACAGCGAAGACCATTCCGAGAACGCACTGATCCTCAAGCCGAGCGAGAAGATGCTCGATGCCAGCTTCCCGCTGGGCGACGATGAAGGCGTGACCATCACCTATGACCGTGGCCAGGCGCTGTCACGCGAGGACATGCAGTTCCTCACCTGGGAGCACCCGATGGTGCAGGGTGGCATGGATCTGGTGCTGTCAGGCTCGATGGGCAACACCGCCGTGGCGTTGATCAAGAACAAAGCGCTCAAACCAGGCACCGTACTGCTTGAACTGCTGTTCGTCAGCGAGGTGGTGGCACCCCGCAGCCTGCAACTGGGCCGCTACCTGCCGCCGGCGGCACTGCGCTGCCTGCTCGACGCCAATGGCAACGACCTGGCGTCACGCGTGGCCTTCGAAACCCTCAACGACCAGCTCGAGAGCGTACCGCGCGCCAGCGCCAACAAGTTCGTCCAGGCCCAGCGCGATGTGCTGGCCAAGCGTATCAGTGGCGGCGAGGAGAAGATCCTGCCGGCCCACAACGAGCGCGTGGCCGAAGCCCAGCGCCGCCTGACAGCCGAGGCCGACGAAGAGCTGGCGCGCCTGGTGGCATTGCAAGCGGTCAACCCAAGTGTGCGTGACAGCGAAATCGACGCCCTGCGCAAGCGGCGCGAAGATGGCCTGGCAATGCTGGAGAAGGCCGCCCTGCGCCTGGAAGCCATTCGCGTGCTGGTGGCTGGCTAACGCAGTCCCCGCGCCCTTGTGGGAGCGGGCACGCCCGCGAACACCGGCGAAGCCGGTGGCATCCACCGCAGTGGATGCTTCGCGGGCTCGCCCGCTCCCACAGGAAGGCATCAGGGCCCCAAATTTATTTCTCACTGCGATTGGAGTTATAACCAAATCGTAGAAATCATTGTGCCATTAGTCAGGAAGGCTTAAGCACTCCTTCCTATACTGCCTCTGGACAGTCTGCACAGGGTTGTAGCGCAGACGAGTGAAAACTCGATCAAGAGGCATTCCATGGAATGGCTGGGGCTGCAACTGTTCGCCGATCTTCCCGCAACCGGGCGCATCGTCATCGACTGCCGTCATGAACCGCTCTTGGTTCTGCTCGCCTATTTCGTTGCTTGCGCGGCCTGTTTCGCCACCCTCGACATGGCCGAGCGCCAGTCCCACAGCGACGACCCCACCGCCCACCGGCAATGGAACATGCTTGGAGCTTGCTGCCTGGCAGGCGGCATATGGGCCATGCACTTCATCAGCATGCTGGCCTTTCGGGCCCCGGTGGACGTGCACTACGACGTATCCCTGACCATTCTTTCGCTGCTCATCGCACTGGGCGTGGCCTGGCTGGCCATGCACAGCCTCGAACGCAGCAAGATGCGCGCGCACCACTTCGTGCTGAGCGCAGGGCTGATCGGCCTGGGCATCATCCTCATGCATTTTGTCGGCATGGCCGCGATGGAAACGGGTGCCCGCCAGTACTACCAAACCGGCTTGCTACTTGCCTCTGCCGCCATTGCCCTGCTCACCGCCCTGACCTCGCTGTACCTGGCCCGCTACTTGCGCAATGGCAGCGGCACCCTGTACCAGGCCATGAAGTACGGCGCCAGCCTGCTGATGGCGGGCGGCATCGTCGCCACTCATTTCACCGCGATGTCGGCCATGACCTTGATCATCCCTGCCGATACCGCACTGCGCCTGCCGTCTGGCGACAACAGCCTGCAGCTGGGACTGGGCATCGGCTTCATCACCCTGCTGATCAGTGGCGCCAGCATCAGCGCCGCACTGGCCGACAAGAAGCTGCAAAGCAAGGAGCACGACCTGCGCCGGGTCAGCGTACTGCTCAGCCAACTGGACCAGGCCCGCGCTTCGCTGCAGCAGGCGGCGCACTATGATGCCCTGACCAACCTGCTCAACCGCCGCGGATTCAACCAGGTGTTCGCCGAGCGCCTGGTCGAAACTCAGGCCAGCGAAAACCGCCTGGCCGTGATGTTTCTCGACATCGACCATTTCAAGCGTATCAACGACAGCCTTGGCCACGATGCCGGTGACGAGCTGCTCAAGGTGATCGCCCACCACATCAAGGCCGCTACCCGCAACCACGACCTGGTTGCGCGCTTTGGTGGCGACGAGTTCTGTGTGGTCACCAGCCTGAACAGCCGCGACGAAGCCCGCCACCTGGCCCAGCGCATCATGCAACGGATGAAAGAACCCATCGACCTGGGCGGGCGGCGCATGGTCATGACCACCAGCATTGGTATAAGTATCTTCCCGGACGATGGCAGCACAGCCGAAGAGCTGCTCAAGCATGCCGACCTGGCCCTCTACCAATCCAAGGAGAACGGGCGCAACAGCCTGAATTTCTTCAATGACAGCCTCAAGGCTCGCGCGTCGATCGCCTTGCAACTGGAAGAAGAGCTGCGCCTGGCACTGCTTGAAGAGCGCGGGCTGTGTGTGCACTACCAGCCGATCTTTGACCTGCGCAGTGGGCAAGTGGCCAAACTGGAAGCGCTGGTACGCTGGCAGCATCCTCAACATGGCCTGCTCGGGCCCGACCGTTTTGTCGGCATTGCCGAAGCCAACGGCCTGATCATCGACCTGGACCTGTGGGTGCTGCGCCATGCCTGTGCCGACCTGGCCCACTTGCAGCGCCACGGCTACGGCGAGGTCCAGGTCACGGTCAATTGCTCGGCAGTCACCCTCAGCCACGACGAACTGCCCAACGAAGTTGAAAAGGCGCTGTTCCACGCCGGCCTTGCGCCGCGCCACCTGGAGCTGGAGGTGACCGAAAACGCCTTGGTGGGCGATATCCAGCGCACGGTCAGCCTGCTCAAACGCGTCCGAGCCTTGGGGGTGGCACTTTCGATCGATGACTTTGGTACCGGCTACTCGTCACTGGCCTACCTCAAGCGCCTGCCATTGGATGTGCTGAAGATCGACCGCACCTTTCTGCAGGATGTACCGGGCAGCCAGAAAGACCGCGAGATTGTCCAGGCGATCATCGCCATGGCGCATACGCTGCACCTGCGGGTAGTCAGCGAGGGCGTGGAAACTGCCGAACAGCGGGCGTTCCTCGAAAGCCATGGCTGCGACTACCTGCAGGGGTACCTGTTGGGGCACCCCGTACCGCTGGCCGAGTTGCGCCCACTGCTGGAGCGGTTGCAGCGCCAGAGCAGCCGGATCACACCTTGTTGCGGTACAGCTCAACCAGGGTCGCCGGATCTTTTTGCAGGTAACCCTGGCTACCGTGCAAGCGCATCAGTTGCGCGGCAAGGCCACTGAGCGGCGTCGCCGAGCCTTGCTCGCGGGAAAACTTGACCGCGCCATCGAGGTCCTTGAGCAGCGTGCGTACGTGCCACTTGATTGGCTCGAAGCGGCTCTCGGCCATTTGCGGCGCAAGAATCTGCAATGGCTTGGAATCGGCAAAGCCACCCGCCAGCGCTTCAGCGATCAACGTCGCGTCCACGCCCGACTGTTCGGCCAATGCCACCACTTCTGCAATTACCAGGGCATTGCACGCGACGATCATCTGGTTGCACGCCTTGGTCACCTGTCCCGTGCCTACCGCGCCCATATGCGTCACGCGCTGACCAAGCACCTCCAGCACCGGGCGTGCACGCTGCAGATCGGCCGCTTCACCGCCCACCATGATCGCCAGCGTGCCCGCTTCGGCACCGGGCGTACCGCCAGAGACAGGTGCATCCAGCCAGGCCATGCCGCACAGTGCTGCCAGTTCGGCAGCCATTTCACGGGTGGCGGTGGGTTCCAGGCTAGAGAAATCGATCAGCAACTGGCCGCTGCGCCCGCCCTGGGCAATGCCTTGCTCGCCAAACACCACCTCACGCACCACCGCCGTGTCGGCCAGGCACAGTAATACCATGTCGCTGTCACGGCACAATTCGGCCGGGCTGCTGGCCAGGCGCGCGCCAGCAGCGACCAGTGCGGCGCACTTGTCCGGGCTGCGGTTCCATACCGTCAGCGGATAGCCCGCTGCCAGCAGGCGGCGGCACATGGGCAGGCCCATCAGGCCGATGCCGGCGAATCCAAGCGAAGGTAGTGCAGTGCTCATCGATAAACTCCTGACTGATTCGAACATTTCCCAGGCGGGCTACGATTCCGTTGGCGCCTGCCAGAACGGCGGCCACATTACGCATCCCGTAAACTGTTACCGCCACGCCGAATTGTTACTTCCCTCTACCCGCCTTGATCGCTTTCAAGCACCAAAACGGAGCTGATGCGTATTTTTGCGCACCAAAAAAGATCACGCTTCTTCCTAGCCCTTCACCTGTATCACGATGAACGGCGAAACCACCACCGCCCAGATCTCTGGGTCGCGGCTTTGCAGGTCCAATGCCTGCTCGGCCGATACCGGCCCAACAGTGCCATCACTACGCCACTTGGCGAAGATCTCGCTGCGATTCTCGGCCATCGCCTCAGCAACGGCGATCAGGTCAAGGCAGGGGTCGACCCAAATCAGGTCACCCTTGGCCCAAAAACGCTCCAGCGCTTTCCACTCGATGATTGCCGTCTCGCCAAGCAATTTGGCATAGAGGGTGCTTGTTTGATCAGTCATGGGTGGTATCCGCAAAAAATCGGTCAATAAAAAAGGCCGGCATTTTTGCAGAAAAACCCGGTTTCAAATATGTAATTTGGTCGATTGACCCCGAAGTTGTGGGGCGGGATCGCAGATGCAGGCAGTTTGATGGCGCCTTTCTGTATCTTTCTGTCGATCAAGCGACAACGCAGGAAAGACGCACTTTTCGACCGCTTTTCAAGCGCTCGAACAGCGCTCTACACTGTACCGGTACAGTTCCGGGACATGTTCCGGGGGAAGGTGGGCTAGCGCGTTGGCATGGCCACGCCGCAAATCCCGCCCGGTCTGTAGCCCTGGCCGCCAGGACTATAAGAATTACAACAGAATGAGTGGAGCACTATGATCAAGATTTCCAAGCTGTTCGCCGCAATGGTACTGGCCGGGGTAGCCAGCCATTCGTTTGCCGCCGATACCATCAAGATCGGCATCGCCGGTCCCAAGACGGGTCCTGTGACCCAGTACGGCGACATGCAGTTCATCGGCGCCAAGCAAGCCATCAAGGATATCAACGCCGCGGGCGGCGTGGATGGCAAGATGCTCGAAGCCAAGGAATACGACGACGCCTGCGACCCTAAACAGGCCGTGGCAGTCGCCAACAAAGTGGTCAACGACGGCGTCAAGTTCGTGGTCGGCCACCTGTGCTCCAGCTCCACCCAGCCTGCGTCCGACATCTACGAAGACGAAGGCGTGATCATGATCACCCCGGCCGCCACTTCGCCGGAAATCACCGCCCGTGGCTACAAGCTGATCTTCCGCACCATCGGCCTGGACAGCGCCCAGGGCCCGGCCGCCGGCAACTACATCGCCGACCACGTCAAGCCGAAGGTCGTTGCCGTCCTGCACGACAAGCAGCAGTACGGTGAAGGCATGGCCACCGCCGTCAAGCAAACCCTTGAGAAGAAAGGCACCAAGGTTGCCGTCTTTGAAGGCCTGAATGCCGGTGACAAGGACTTCTCCTCGATCATCCAGAAGCTCAAGCAGAACAACGTCGACTTCGTCTACTACGGCGGCTATCACCCAGAGCTGGGCCTGATCCTGCGCCAGGCTCAGGAAAAAGGCCTGAAAGCCAAGTTCATGGGGCCGGAAGGCGTGGGCAACGACTCCATTTCGCAGATCGCCCAGAACGCTTCCGAAGGCCTGCTGGTCACCCTGCCGAAATCGTTCGACGCAGACCCGGCGAACAAGAAGATCGTCGACGCCATCAAGGCTGACGGCAAGGACCCAAGTGGCCCGTTCGTATTCCCTGCCTACTCGGCTGTCGAGCTGATCGCTCAAGGCATCAAGAAAGCCGGTTCCGATGATACCGACAAGGTGGCCGAGGCCATCCACAAAGGCACCTTCAAGACCCCGACCGGCGAACTGTCGTTCGACGACAAAGGCGACCTGAAAGACTTCAAGTTCGTGGTCTACGAATGGCACTTCGGCAAGCCGAAGACCGAAGTCTCCCCTCAGTAACTGCGTGACTAATAGCTGACCTACGAGCCCACTGTGCGAGCAGTGGGCTTCGTTTTATGAGGTTCATGGGCCCGATCCCCGCGATCCGGGGGCAGGCTCACCTGAAAATCTTAAAACCGTCACCCGCGGTTTCCTGGCCGTACCCCTGCCAGTGAAATGCAAATCAGGTTTTTAGGAGCGCTGTAATGCCTGAGATCTACCATTTCTTCCAACAACTGGTTAATGGATTGACCATCGGCAGCACCTATGCCTTGATCGCCATCGGCTACACGATGGTGTACGGCATCATTGGCATGATCAACTTCGCCCACGGCGAGGTGTACATGATCGGTTCCTACGTGGCCTTCATTGCCCTGGCGGGCCTGGCCATGATGGGTATCCATTCGCTGCCGATCCTGATGACCGTCGCCTTCGTCGCGACGATCTTCGTCACCAGTGCCTATGGCTACAGCATCGAACGGGTTGCCTACCGCCCCCTGCGCAACAGCAACCGTCTGATCCCGCTGATTTCCGCCATCGGCATGTCGATTTTCCTGCAGAACACGGTCTTGCTTTCGCAGGACTCCAAGGACAAGTCCATCCCCAACCTGATCCCCGGGAGCTTCTCCTTCGGGCCAGGCGGTGCTGAAGAAGTACTGATCAGCTACATGCAAATCCTGGTGTTCGTTGTCACCCTGGTGGCCATGACCCTGCTCACCCTGTTCATCTCTCGTTCCCGCCTGGGCCGCGCCTGCCGCGCCTGTGCCGAGGACATCAAGATGGCCAACCTGCTGGGCATCAACACCAACAACATCATCGCCCTCACCTTCGTCATCGGTGCCGCCCTGGCTGCCGTGGCGGCCGTGCTGCTGAGCATGCAGTACGGGGTGATCAACCCCAACGCCGGTTTCCTGGTGGGTCTGAAGGCTTTCACCGCGGCGGTACTGGGTGGCATCGGCAGCATCCCGGGCGCCATGCTCGGCGGGCTGGTGCTGGGCGTGGCCGAAGCGTTCGGTGCCGATATCTTCGGCGACCAGTACAAGGACGTGGTGGCATTCGGCTTGTTGGTTCTTGTCCTGCTATTCCGGCCGACCGGCATCCTGGGCCGCCCGGAGGTTGAAAAAGTATGAACAGAAATCTCAAACAGGCGTTCTTCAGCGCCTTGCTGGTGTGGGCCGTGGCCTTCCCGGTACTGGGCCTGAAACTGAGCATCGACGGGATCAGCCTGGTCGTGCACAGTCAGGGCTCGTTCACCATCAGCATCATCGCCGTGTGTTCGGTGCTGATGTTCCTGCGCGTGCTGTTCGACAAGCAGTGGAGTTCGGTGATGGGCCGCCGATCGGATCGCAAGCTGATCCCCCCGGCAGTCAGCAACTACCTCACCCTGCCCAAGACCCAGCGCTACGTCATCATCGGGTTGATCGTGATGGCACTGGTATGGCCGTTCTTCGGCTCTCGCGGTGCGGTCGACATCGCCACGCTGATCCTGATCTACGTGTTGCTGGGCCTGGGCCTGAACATCGTGGTCGGCCTGGCGGGCCTGCTCGACCTCGGCTACGTAGGCTTCTATGCCGTCGGTGCCTACAGCTACGCCATGCTCTCGCATTACCTGGGCTGGAGCTTCTGGGTGTGCCTGCCGATTGCCGGCCTGATGGCTGCCACCTTCGGCTTCCTGCTCGGCTTCCCGGTGCTGCGCCTGCGTGGTGACTACCTGGCGATCGTGACCCTCGGTTTCGGTGAGATCATCCGCCTGTTCCTGCGTAACCTCACCGATTGGACCGGCGGCCCCAACGGCATCAGCAACATCCCCAAGCCGGAGTTCTTCGGCCTGACCTTCGAACGCCGTGCGGCCGAGGGCATGCAGACCTTCCACGAGTTCTTCGGGCTGCAATACAACTCGATCAACAAGGTCATCTTCCTGTACCTGGTGGCCCTGCTGCTGGCCCTGCTGGCGTTGTTCGTGATCAACCGCCTGCTGCGCATGCCGATCGGCCGTGCCTGGGAAGCCCTGCGTGAAGACGAGATCGCCTGCCGTGCACTGGGCCTGAACCCGACCGTGATCAAGCTCTCGGCATTCACCCTGGGTGCCTGCTTCGCCGGTTTCGCCGGCAGCTTCTTCGCCGCGCGCCAAGGCCTGGTGACGCCGGAGTCGTTCACCTTCATCGAGTCGGCGATCATCCTCGCCATCGTCGTGCTGGGTGGCATGGGTTCACAACTGGGCGTGATTCTCGCGGCCATCGTGATGATCCTGCTGCCTGAGCTGATGCGTGAGTTCAGCGAATACCGCATGCTGATGTTCGGTGCGCTGATGGTGTTGATGATGATCTGGCGTCCGCAAGGCCTGCTGCCTATGCAACGTCCACACATGGAGCTGCGTCGATGAGCCGCGAAATTCTGCAAGTCAGCGGCCTGAGCATGCGCTTCGGCGGCTTGTTGGCGGTCAACGGCGTGGCCCTGACCGTCAAGGAAAAACAGGTGGTGGCGTTGATCGGTCCGAACGGCGCCGGCAAGACCACCGTGTTCAACTGCCTGACCGGCTTCTACAAGCCCAGCGGCGGTACCATCCTGCTCGATGGCCAGCCGATTCAGGGCCTGGCCGGCCACCAGATCGCCCGCAAGGGCGTGGTGCGGACCTTCCAGAACGTGCGGCTGTTCAAGGAAATGACCGCACTGGAAAACCTGCTGATCGCCCAGCACCGCCACCTCAACACCAACTTCTTCGCCGGCCTGTTCAAGACACCGAGCTTCCGCCGCAGCGAGAAGGAGGCCATGGAACGCGCGCAGTACTGGCTGGAGAAGGTCAACCTGACCGAGTTCGCCAACCGTACGGCCGGCACCCTCGCCTACGGGCAGCAACGCCGCCTCGAAATCGCCCGCTGCATGATGACCCAGCCACGCATCATCATGCTCGATGAACCGGCAGCCGGCCTGAACCCGAAGGAAACCGAAGACCTCAAGGCTCTGATCGCCTACCTGCGTGAGTCGCACAACGTCACCGTGCTGCTGATCGAGCACGACATGAAGCTGGTGATGAGCATTTCCGACCATATCGTGGTGATCAACCAGGGTACCCCCCTGGCCCATGGCACGCCGGAGGAGATCCGCGACAACCCTGACGTGATCAAAGCCTACCTGGGGGAAGCGTAAATGCTGAAGTTCGAAAACGTTTCCACTTTCTACGGCAAGATCCAGGCGCTGCACAGCGTCAACGTGGAGATCAACCAGGGCGAGATCGTCACCCTGATCGGCGCCAACGGTGCCGGCAAGTCGACCTTGCTGATGACCCTGTGCGGCTCGCCGCAGGCGCACAGCGGCAGCATCAAGTACCTGGGTGAAGAGCTGGTCGGCCAGCCCTCCTCGCACATCATGCGCAAAAGCATCGCGGTAGTGCCGGAAGGCCGTCGCGTGTTCGCGCGCCTGACGGTCGAGGAAAACCTGGCCATGGGCGGTTTCTTCACCGACAAGGGCGACTATCAGGAGCAACTGGACAAGGTCCTGCAACTGTTCCCGCGCCTGAAAGAGCGTTACATCCAGCGCGGCGGCACCATGTCCGGTGGCGAGCAGCAGATGCTGGCCATCGGCCGGGCGCTGATGAGCAAGCCCAAGCTGCTGCTGCTCGACGAGCCTTCGCTGGGCCTGGCGCCGATCATCATCCAGCAGATCTTCGACATCATCGAACAGCTGCGCCGCGATGGCGTGACGGTGTTCCTGGTGGAGCAGAACGCCAACCAGGCGCTGAAGATCGCTGACCGGGCGTATGTGCTGGAGAACGGTCGGGTGGTGATGCAGGGCACCGGTGAGGCACTGCTGACCGACCCGAAGGTGCGCGATGCCTACCTGGGGGGTTGAATGAAAAAGGGCCTTCGGGCCCTTTTTTCTGCCCGCAGGACGTGTATCGTGGCCAGCTCTTTGGCAAAGATTCCCCGGAGCCCGCCCCATGCGCCTCACCCCTACCCTGCTGCTCAGTGCCCTGCTGCCGCTGTTCGCTGGCTGCCAGCTACTGGCCGAGCAGCCCCGTGACCCGAACATCGGCACCACACGCATGCAGGGCGAACTGAGCGCCAACGGCGGCCGCCTGTTGTTCATGCCCTGCAGCGAAGCACGCCGCTTCGTGATCAACGACGTCGCCGGCACCGGCATCCTGCAGGAGTCCGCCAACCTGGCCAAGGACGCCAATGCCAAGTTGTTCGCCGACGTGCGCGGTCGCCTCACGGGCGCCAAGCAGGCCGACAACGACGGCCAGCTGGAAGTCAGCCGCCTGTACCGCCTGGAACCCTCCACCCGCGCTTGCGACGACCCCAACTTCAAGCAGCTGACCCTGCGCGCCAATGGCCATGAACCGGACTGGGACATCAAGGCCAGCGGCAAGGGCATGGTGCTCAACCGCATCGGCAAAGACCCGCTGCCACTGCCATTTCTCGAAGAAGAAGTGCCCGGCGGCGGCCTGACCCTGACCAGCGAAGCCAACGGCCAGCACGTGGAACTGTGGGTCGCCCCGCAACGCTGCGTCGACAGCGCCACCGGCGCCATCCACCACCTGAGCGCCGAACTGCGCATCGACGGCCAGACCCTGCGCGGCTGCGGTTACTACGGTGGTGCGCGCGACAACTGATCGCCGGGCGCTTTTATCCTGCCAGTCAGGGCGTCTAACAGCTTATACTTGGCGGTTTGTGTAAAGCCGCCGGCCGCCCATGGCCGGGATACTGGACCCTGCCATGCTACGAATCACCGAACTGAAGCTGCCCCTGGACCATCCCGACGAAGCGTTGCGCGAAGCCATCGTCCAGCGCCTGGGCATCCGCGACGAGCAACTGCTCAGCTTCAACCTGTTCAAGCGCAGCTACGATGCGCGCAAGAAGAACAGCGAACTGCTGTTCATCTACACCATCGACCTTGAAGCCAGCAACGAAGCCGAGCTGCTCAGCAAGTTCGCCGATGATCGCAACATCGGCCCAGCCCCAGACGTCACCTACAAGTTTGTCGGCCAGGCCCCGGCAGGCCTGCAGGAGCGCCCGATCGTGGTCGGTTTCGGCCCGTGCGGCATCTTTGCCGGCCTGTTGCTGGCACAAATGGGCTTCAAGCCGATCATCCTCGAACGCGGCAAGGAAGTGCGCCAGCGCACCAAGGACACCTGGGGCCTGTGGCGTAAAAGCGTGCTCAACCCTGAGTCCAACGTGCAGTTCGGTGAAGGCGGCGCCGGTACCTTCTCGGACGGCAAGCTGTACAGCCAGATCAAGGACCCGCAACACCACGGCCGCAAAGTGCTGGAAGAATTCGTCAAGGCCGGTGCGCCAGACGAAATCCTGTACATCAACAAGCCGCACATCGGCACCTTCCGCCTCACCGGCATGGTCGAACAGATGCGCCAGGACATGATCGCCCTGGGGGCCGACGTGCGCTTCCAGGAGAAGGTCACCGACCTGTTGATCGAAGATGGCCAACTGACCGGTGTAGTGCTCGAAAGCGGCGAGCAGCTGCACTCTCGCCATGTGGTATTGGCTCTGGGCCACAGCGCCCGCGACACCTTCCGCATGCTGCACGCAAAAGGTGTCTACATGGAAGCCAAGCCGTTCTCGGTGGGCTTCCGTATCGAGCACCCGCAAACGCTGATCGACAAGGCACGTCTGGGCAAGTACGCCGGCCACCCGAAACTGGGTGCCGCCGACTACAAGCTGGTTTACCACGCCAAGAATGGCCGCTCGGTATACAGCTTCTGCATGTGTCCGGGTGGCACCGTGGTCGCGGCCACCAGCGAGCCTGGGCGGGTCGTCACCAACGGCATGAGCCAGTATTCGCGTAACGAGCGCAACGCCAACTCCGGCATCGTCGTCGGCATCGACCCCGAGCGCGACTACCCGGGTGGCCCGTTGGCCGGTATCGAACTGCAGGAGCGCCTGGAGGCGCACGCCTATGTAATGGGCGGCAGCAACTACCAGGCCCCGGCGCAGCTGGTGGGTGATTTTGTCGCCGGCCGGCCCTCGACCGCACTGGGCAGTGTCGAGCCGTCCTACAAGCCGGGCGTGACCTTGGGTGACCTGGCGCCGAGCCTGCCGGACTTCGCCATCGAGGCGATTCGGGAGGCACTGCCGGCGTTCGACCGGCAGATCAAGGGCTATAACCTGCATGATGCGGTGTTGACCGGGATCGAGACGCGTACCTCGTCGCCACTGCGGATTACCCGCGGTGAGGATTACCAGAGCCTGAACCTCAAAGGGCTGTTCCCGGCGGGTGAAGGGGCCGGGTACGCGGGCGGGATCCTGTCAGCCGGTGTGGATGGCATTCGCATCGCAGAGGCGGTGGCGCGGGATATGCTCGGCCTCTGACTCTTTATCGACTGACAGGGCCTCTTCGCGGGTAAACCCGCTCCTACACGGAACAATGGTCCCCTGTAGGAGCGGGTTTACCCGCGAAAGGGCCCGGTCCGGCATCAGTCTATTCCAGCACCTACTCCAGCTATTCCAGCACCTACTCCAGACTTCCCCCATCCTTCCCCAAATCCATCTAGGCTTGCCCCAGGCCTGTCAGCAACAACATATAACAAAAACGAATATGTCTTTTGTTTGAAAGCATATCTCTACAGGCTAGGGTGTACGCCCGCACCCTTCGTAAACTGCTCATGGAGGGCCTACAGCCCGTGCGTAGCCTGTTTACCCGTTTCTTCCAGCTCGAAGCCGCCAGCGGGCTGCTGCTGATCGCCGCCGCCGTTCTGGCCCTGATCATCAACAACTCGCCACTGTCCTACCTGTACGGCGGCTTGCTCGACGTACCCGTCGCCGTCCAGGTCGGCGCGCTGAACATCGCCAAGCCATTGCTACTGTGGATCAACGACGGCCTGATGGCCCTGTTCTTCCTGCTCATCGGCCTGGAGGTCAAACGCGAGGTGGTCGACGGTCACCTGTCCAAGCCCTCACAAGTGATTCTGCCTGCCACCGCAGCCGTGGGCGGCATGGTGGTGCCAGCGCTGATCTACTGGTTCATCAACCGTGACAACCCTGCAGCCGTGGCAGGCTGGGCGATCCCTACCGCCACCGACATCGCCTTCGCCCTCGGCGTCCTGGCCCTGCTCGGCAAGCGCGTACCGGTGTCACTGAAGTTGTTCCTGATGACCCTGGCGATCATCGACGACCTGGGTGCGATCATTGTCATCGCCCTGTTCTACTCCGGCACCCTGTCGAGTGTGTCGCTGCTGCTGGCTGCGGCCTGTCTGGTGGTACTGGTGGCGATGAACCGGCTTGGCGTC
Organism: Pseudomonas sp. NBRC 111139; assembly: GCF_001753955.1. NCBI lineage: Bacteria > Pseudomonadati > Pseudomonadota > Gammaproteobacteria > Pseudomonadales > Pseudomonadaceae > Pseudomonas > Pseudomonas sp. NBRC 111139. Next base: position 104,022 of record NZ_BCBP01000027.1, on the reverse strand, counting down.
GTCAAGCTCGGGCCCTACATGATCGTTGGCCTGATCCTGTGGGTCTGCGTGCTCAAAAGTGGCGTGCACGCCACTCTGGCCGGTGTCGCCCTGGCCCTGTGCATCCCGCTGCGTACACGCAATGCTGAATCGTCACCTCTTTTGGCGCTGGAACACGCCCTGCACCCTTGGGTGGCCTATGCCATCCTGCCCATTTTCGCCTTCGCCAATGCCGGCGTTTCGCTGGCAGGCATGACCGTAGACAGCTTCATCCACCCCGTGCCGATGGGCATCACGGTCGGCCTGTTGCTGGGCAAGACCGTGGGGGTTTTCGGCCTGACCTGGGTGGCGGTCAAGCTGCGCCTGGCCGCGCTGCCTGCGGGTGCGGGTTGGGGGCAAATTCTGGGGGTGGCGATACTCTGCGGCATTGGCTTCACCATGAGCCTGTTCGTAGGCTCGCTCGCCTTCGCCCCGGGTAGCAGTGAGTATGCCGGCATGGACCGCATGGGTATTCTTACTGGTTCGTTCTTTGCCGCGGTGATCGGCTACGCCGTCACCGCAATGGCCAGCCGCAAAACCAGCGTTGCCTGACTTGGCTGAAGCATGAAAAAACCCCGACTGGCAGCAGCCATGTCGGGGTTTTGTTTTACTGCGCTACGGTCAGTGCGAAACGCGGCTGGTACCGTCAACTGTCATGATGCGCACGCGCTCGCCAACGCGGAAGACTTCGTTCTCCTGCACGGCCTGCACATAGGCGCGCATGCTGCCATCATCTTCACGAACGGTAATTTCGACACCTTGGGTACGGGTCAGGCCTTCTTCTGCTGCGGAACCCGCCAAGCCACCGGCCACGGCACCGATCACGGCAGCCACGATGCTGCCACGACCACCGCCCACGGCGCTGCCGGCTACGCCACCCACAATGGCACCGGCACCGCCGCCAATCGGGGTCTTGGTGCCCTCGATCTTGACCGGGCGCAGGGATTCGATGGTACCCATACGCACGGTTTGCACGCGGCGGGCTTCGTCACGAGAGTAGCTGTCACCGGTCAAGCTCGAGGCACAGCCCCCCAGCAGCAGCGACATGGTGGTAAAGGTCGCCACCAGCAAAGCGGATTTACGCATGGGTAAAGTCTCCATAAGTCAGGTGCTCATTAGACGCTGCACATTGACGGCTGTCACGGTACAAACGTAATAAAATTGTTTTCATTCAGCCGGGGTACAGCCTGCCGGGCTGTGTCGAAGGCCTTTCAAGTGAGACCAAGAATAGCCATGGATTACTTCATCGTCGTGGTCACCACCGTTACGGGACTGTATTTCCACTGGTGGTTGTATGTGCGCATGCGCCGCTGGATGGACCGCGACCTGGCGTTGTCGCTGGCAGGGGCCGATCCTGAAAAACGCGCGTTCATGCTGGAAAGGTTGGCGCAGGCGCGCCAGGAGAAGGTGGGGCGTAAGCAACTGGCGGGGTGGTTGGAGCGCGAGGCGGCAGGTTATCCGGGGTAGCTTGATCAATGGCTGGGGCCGCTTGGCGGCCCCAGTTGCTCAGGGCGCCAGCCGCTCTCGCAGCCACTGCCCATCCACCAGCCGATAGTTCAAACGATCATGCAGGCGGCTTGCCCGCCCCTGCCAGAACTCGATGCGCTCGGGCAACAAACGGTATCCCCCCCAATGCTCAGGGCAGTGCGGCTGGGTGTCGGAGAAACGCGCTTCGGTGGCCTTAACCAGGCCCTCCAGCTCTTCACGCCCGGCAATCACGCGGCTCTGTGGCGAAGCCCAAGCCCCTAGGCGACTGCCCAGCGGGCGTACCTGGTAGTAGGCATCCGACTCCTGCGCCGTGACCTTCTGCACCCGGCCCTCAATGCGCACCTGACGTTCCAGGGCCGGCCAGAAGAAGGTCATTGCCGCAAAGGGGTTGGCTTGCAGTTGCTGGCCCTTGGCGCTGTCATAGTTGGTGAAGAAGGTGAAACCCTGCTCGTCGAGCCCCTTCAACAGCAAAACACGGCAATGCGGGCGACCTTCGCCGTCCACCGTGGCCAAGGTCATGGCGTTGGCTTCTACCGGTACCTGCTCGGTTTTCACCGCATCGGCGAACCACTGGTGGAACAGGGCGAACGGCTCCCCTGGTGCCTGGGCTTCGGCCAGGCCATCACGGGTGTAGTCGCGGCGCATATCGGCCAGGGATTGGGTCATTACTGCGGTTCCTTGACGATCAGTTGGTCTTCGCAGGGCTGTTGGCAGCTACTTTCTTGTCAACGGCAGCTTTCTTGGCGGCAGGCTTGGCCGGCGCAGCTTTTTTCTTGGCTGCAGTCTTCGCAGGCGTTTTGGCCTTGGCTACAGGTTTCTTCGCCGCAGCCTTGACGGCCGGTTTGCTGCCAGCGGCCTTGGCGGCGGGTGCCTTGGCATCCTGCACCGCCACCATCGAGGCCGGGACGGGTGCCGGGGCGGCCTGCTGGTATTTGGCCAGCAGCGCGACCATGGTGTTTTGCGGGGTCAGCAACATTTCCACGCGGCGGTTCAGGGCGCGCCCCTCGGCGCTGTCGTTGGCAGCGCGCGGCATCACCGAACCCATGCCCTTGAGGGTCAGGCGGTCACGCTGCAGGCCGCTGAGGCGGAAGATGGCCGATACCGAAGCGGCGCGCTCCAGGCTGAGCTTCTGGTTGGCAACGGCGGCACCGCTGCTGTCGGCATGGCCCAGTACCAGTACGGCAGTCTTGGGGTCGCCTTCGACTGTCTTGGCGACGCGGGTGATCGGGCCCAGGGACATGGGCAGCAACATGTTCGGGCGATCGGGATTGTACGAGCTGTCCACCGGCAGGGTTACCGCCAGCACATTGTCACGACGCTCCAGCTCCAGCTTGCTGTCCTTGATCGCTTCGCGCAGCTTGGGCTCGTATTCGTCCAGCCAGGCCTGCGTGGCCTTCTGATCGATCTTCGGTACCACCGGCCCCTTGGCTTGCTTGTCGTCACCGCCAAACGGCCACCACCAGCGGCTGGAGCTTTCGGATTTGGCATCGGCTTTGGCCACGTTTTCAGTGACGGCTGACTTCACTTCCTGCTCGGCAACCTTGTCCGAACCGAAAGGCCACCAGCTGGAGCCACCTTCCTTGGAGCCGTCCGGGGAGTGACTGGCGCAGCCGGTAACGGCGGTCAGGCACAGGGCGAGTGCTAAGGTTTTATGTGAAGACATCAGCGATACACCATGAAATAGAAAGATATTTTGCCTACGAACTTCAGGCGTTGGCATTGAGGATAGTCAAAGGGGTGTGGCAATACCCGCATTACCCGATCAAAGGCAACTGGCAAGGACGCGTACCAGTTTCTGGGCGCGTGGGTCCATCAGCACGTAAGGGCCGAGGGTATTGACCACAAAACCGAAGGCCACATCGTACTCCGGGTCGGCAAAACCGACTGAACCACCGGCACCGGGGTGGCCAAAGGCGCGGGCGCCGAGACCAAAGGTGGCATTGGCCACATCGGGCTGGTCGAGCATGCAGCCCAGGCCGAAACGGGTCTGGGTGAGCAAGGTACGGTCCTGGCCAAGGCTATGCTCGCGGGTCAGCTCATCGAGCAGTTCGGATTCAAGCAGGCTGCCGTCCAGCAGCCCGGCATAGAACCCTGCCAGGCTGCGTGCGTTGCCATGGCCATTGGCCGCTGGCTGCTGCATGCGCCGCCATTCCGGTTTGTTGGTGCTGGTCAGTATCGCGGGCGGATTGGTAAAGGCACGGGTCGACAGTGCCTCAGGCTCGCGCATGGTCACCTGCAGCAAGCGTTGCGCTGCACTGTCTCCAGCATTGCCCTTGCCACGGGCGATATGCGCCACGCGGTGGAACTCTTCGTCGGCCAGGCCAACATGGAAATCCAGCCCCAATGGGCGGGCGGTGCGGGCCACGATCGAGTCGCCAGGGCCACGGCCGTCGGCACGGCGAATCAGCTCGCCGATCAGCCAGCCATAGGTGATGGCGGCATAGCCGTGTTCTGTGCCAGGCGTCCACCACGGTGTCTCGGCTGCCAGGGCATCGACCATGAACTGCCAGTCATACAAGGCTTCAGCCGGCAACAGCTTGCGTATGGCCGGTAAGCCGGCACGGTGGCTGAGTAGCTGACGCAAGGTGATCGACTGCTTACCCGCCTGGGCAAACTCGGGCCAGTAGTTGGCCACCGGGACATCGAGGGCCAGCTTGCCCTCGCCGACCAGCTGCAGGGCGGTAACAGCCGCGAAAGTCTTGGTGCAGGAGAACAGGTTGGCGATGGTATCGCTGTGCCAGGCCTGCTGGCCGTCCTTGTCGGCACTGCCAGCCCACAGGTCAACGACGGTTTCGCCACCCACCTGGATGCACAGCGCGGCGCCACGCTCCTGGGGATCATCGAACAGTGCGGCAAAAGCTTCGCGCACAGCTTCGAACTTCAGCTCATAGTGACCCTGGATCTGCACCCGCTGCTCTCCGTACGACCATATCCAAAAAGGTGTGCATTGTTTCAGTAGTTGGGTGTTTTGCAAACAGGCTTGGGCCAAGTGGTCGCGACACAAGGCCGCTCTCACCTGGGTTGACTGCATCTGCCTGATCTCAAGGGGCCGGTTTTTCCAGCTCGGCACGCAGTTGGTTCATGGTTTGCAGATTGCTTTTGCGCACGGCATCGACAAACCCTGGATAGGGCATATCGGTAATCGCCACCAGCCCAAGGTGGCCGTTCTCACCATCGAGCAGGCGACCGCTGGCCGGTTGGTCGAGGTACTGGAACCAGTGCGCACCAACGATCATCGGCTGCGCCAGGGCCGCCTTGAGGAAGTTTGCGTAGGCCGGGCCGCGATCCTCTTCCCGCGCCAGCTCCAATGGCCCCGGCCAGAACGGCCCGCGATCACGCGAGCCGAACTGGAACTCGGACACCAGCACCGGCTTGTCCAGCTCCGCCAGGCGGGCAAAGTCGTAGCCGTCCTGCGGCTTGAGGGTATAGAAGTTGAAGCTCAGAACATCGCAGAACTCGGCGCAGGCCTTGACCGCCTCCGGTGTGCTGACCGCATAGCGGCCACCCAGGAGCATGTGATTGGGCGCATGCCACTTCAACGAATCGGAAATGGTCTTGAAGTAGGTCTCGGCAAATACCCGCTGGAAGTGCTGGTAGTCACGTTCGATTTCCGGGTGCTCCGGGTCAGGCAACGGCGCCTCGAAGCCAGGATCTTCCATGAGTTCCCAAGCGGTCAGTTCGATGCCCCAGGCCTTGGACAACCCTTCCTGGTTGCGATACTTGTCGCGCAACTGCTTGAGGAATGCGCGTTTGGCTGGCACGTCGGTGGTCAGACGCAAGGTGCCGTAGGCCAGGCCATAGCGGCTCTTGGGGTCGCTTCCAGGGGCTGCCCAGGCCAGTTCGTTATCGGCGAAGTAACCGATGAGCCAAGGGTCGTCACGGTGATCACGCGCGGCGATGGCCACGGCACGTTCGGTGGCCATGGCAAAACGCGGGTCGAACGGGTCGGGCATGCGGCCCCACCAGTCCATGCCAGTGCTGATGCTGGCGTAGTCGCCTACGATCGACAGCGGCAAGGTATACGGCATGCGTCTGGCTTGGCCAAGCGCCGGCTCGCTCCAGTTGCCAATAGTGTTAAACCCCCAGGCCTGAAGGCGGTCAAGCGCATGCGCCTGCCAGCGGTCGGCATCCAGTACCGGCGGCGCGCAGCTGGCTGGCTGGCCCTCCACTGCGGGCGGGCAGGGTTTGCCATAGGTACGCTGCAGGTTGGCGGCGTAGAAGTCGAACCAGCGCCCCTGCTTGAAATTGCGCCCTTGCGACGAGGCATTGCCATCGTCGTTGTTGCTTTCGCCATAGAACGCGGCCAGTGCATCGCCCTCAGCGGGCAAGGCCTTGAACATGCCTTCGCGCCCGGCGACATACGTACGCCCGCCGTCTGCCGCCACGGCGTTTACCCCCAGGGAATAGAACGGGTGCCCATCCGGCGTTACCAGGTACCAGCGGCCATCACGCTTTTCAGTGCGAAAGAAGCCCTTGGCTGCAAAGGCCGGACCGCCCACCAGGCCACCGTAAGCGTCCAGCTGCTGCTTGCCGCGCTCTGCCAACCAGCCCTTGAGCTGTTGCTGTTCACGGGTATCGGCCGCCTTGAGCTGCTCGTCACTGGATACCTTCTCGGGCCAGTTACCGCGAGTCGACTGGCCATAAGCATCAATCAGCTCGTGGTAGGCCGCCCTGTACGCCTGGTCGTCATCCTGGATACCGACACGCTCGATCAGCAGGCTCTGCGCCACCTTGGGGCTGGGGATGCTCAGGCTGACCGAGGTCACCTGCTTGAGGTCGACTGCACCGGCACTGCTGGTCAAAAGGAGGCGCTGACCACCATGGTTCCAGGGCATCGGCGGGCCGGCGCGCATGCCCTGGTCCAGCGGCGAACTGGCCGTCAGGGGCACCAGCACGGTTTGCGCGGGCCCCGCGGGCAGGTCGATACGGCTGGTCAAGGTGCGGCCATCGCTGCCTTGCACGGTGACATCCACGGTCAATGCCCAGTCCATGGCACTTTGCAGGCGCAAGGTCAGGAACTGCCCAGCGGACCAGTCCCACACCCCACTCTGCGGGCTCAGGCGTAGGGTCGGCTGCTGGGCCGGGTTGAACACCACACGCCGCAACACCTCGCCCTCGGCCGTTTGTTCCGCGTTGTACTGCGGCATGCCGGCATCCACCGTCGCCACATTAACCACCGAAGCCGGGCGCACGAAGCTGAACAGCGTCTGCTGCCCGGCCAGCAAGGGCGAACTGCACAACAAGGCGAATACGGCGGGCAGGGTGCGGCGGATCATAAGGCTGGGGCTCTCCTTCAGGGCCCTGATGGGCCCAAGACGGGTGATGGACAATGCGCCGGCGCAAGTGCTCCGGCGGTCAGGAAATTTCCCGCCGGAACGGCGGCAGCGCATTGAGAATAGCCTTGCCGTAGCGCTGCGTGACCAAGCGCCGGTCAAGCAAGGTGATAACGCCGCGATCCTGCTCGGTACGCAGAAGGCGGCCGCAGGCCTGGATCAGCTTCAACGAGGCGTCAGGCACGGCAATTTCCATGAACGGATTGCCGCCACGTGCCTCGATCCACTCGGCCAGCGCAGCTTCGACCGGGTCGTCGGGCACAGCAAAGGGAATTTTGGCGATGACCACGTGCTCGCAATACGCACCCGGCAGGTCGACACCTTCGGCAAAGCTGGCCAGGCCAAACAGCACGCTGTGCTGGCCATCGTCGACCCGCGCCTTGTGCTTGTTCAGGGTTTCCTGCTTTGAAAGGTTACCCTGGATGAGCACCAGCTTGCGCCAGTCACGGTCCAGACCGTCAAACACATCCTGCATCTGCTTGCGTGACGAGAACAACACCAGCGCGCCACGGGCATCCTCGACGATGTTCGGCAGCTCGCGGATGATCGCCGCGGTGTGCGCTGCTGCATCGCGTGGGTCGGCCTGCAGGTCGGGGACCCGCAACAGGCCGGCATCGCCATGCACGAACGGGCTGGGCACCACGCAGGTGACTGCGTCGCGCGGCAACCCCGAGCGCATGCGGAAACGGTCGAACTTGCCCAGCGCGGTCAATGTCGCCGAGGTCACCAGCGCGCCGTGGGCCACGCTCCACAGGCTACGCCGCAGCATATCGGCGGCGAGGATGGGGCTGGCATTGACTTCGATGTCGAACAGCGCGCCACTTTCGGCCAAGGTCAGCCAGCGCGCCATGGGCGGGCTGTCTTCCGGGTCTTCGGCGGTGAAGGCCGTCCACAGCTCCCAGTTACCCTGGGCACGGGTGACCAGGCTACCGAACAGCGGATACCACTCTTCGGCCTGATGGCTGGCGATGCCGATATTGACCTCGCCGTCCATGCCTTCCTTGAGCAGGTCAGCCAGGCGGGTGAACAGATCGTTGAGGCGGGCAAAGCCCTTTTTCAGTTCGATGCCCACTTCACGAATCTGCTCCGGCACCACCCCACCCTCGAAACGGTAACGCGGGCGCTCACGGCCTTCGGTGTCCTCGCTGGGACGGAAGTCAGCCACCTGTTCACAAAGGGTGAACATGAACTGCTGCTGGGTGCGTACTTCTCGCGCCAGCTCCGGCACCTGCTCGATGTACTTGCCCAGGTCGCCGGGCAGCGGATGCTGGGCCAGCAATTTGGTCAGGTTCTTGGCGGTCTGTTCCAGCCAGTCGGCGGTGGAACGCAGCCGCGAATAATGGGCGAAATGGCCGATGGCCTTGTCTGGCAGATGATGGCCTTCGTCGAACACGTACATGGTATCGCGTGGGTCGGGTAACACTGCACCGCCACCCAGGGCCAGGTCGGCCAGGACCATGTCGTGGTTGGTGACGATCACATCGACCTTGCCCATGCCTTCGCGGGCCTTGTAGAACACGCACTGCTGGAAGTTGGGGCAGTGGCGGCCGGTGCACTGGCTGTGGTCGGTGGTCAGCCGTGCCCAGTCCTGGTCTTCCAGGGCCTCTGGCCAGCTGTCACGGTCACCGTCCCAGCGGTTGCCGGCAAGCTTCTCGATCATGCTGTTGAACAGCTTCTGGCTGCGCTCGTCGACTTCGATGCGGAAGCCTTCTTCCTCAAACAACTGAGCCGTGGCTGACTGGGCGTGGCCTTCCTGCAACAGGATGTCGAGCTTGGACAGGCACAGATAGCGGCCACGGCCCTTGGCCAGGGCGAAACTGAAGTTGAGGCCGCTGCTGCGCATCAGGTCGGGCAGGTCCTTGAAGACGATCTGTTCCTGCAGGGCCACGGTGGCCGTGGCGATCACCAGGCGTTTGCCGGCGGCCTTGGCAGCCGGGATGGCCGCCAGGCTGTAGGCTACCGTCTTGCCGGTACCGGTGCCCGCTTCCACGGCCACCACGGCAGGCTCGCCAGCGCGGCGGCCTTCATCGTCGCAGGCAATGTCGCCAAGCACTTTGGCCACTTCGGCGATCATCAGGCGCTGCCCATAGCGCGGCTTGAGGCTCTTGGCTTCGAGAAAACGCGAATAGGCGCCCTGGATAGTGGCTTTGAGTTCGTTGCTGATCATGGTCTGCAGGCGCCCGGAGGGCTGGATATATTTTCAGTGTTTCGCATGGGGCGGCTATCATACCCCGCTATTGCCCTTTCTGCCGCATGGAGATCCGAATGCTCGCCTTTGCCCTGCCCTACACCCTGCATGTTCTGGCCGCACTCGTATGGGTCGGCGGCATGTTCTTCGCCTGGCTGGTGCTGCGCCCGGCAACGGTTGCAGCCCTTGAAGGGCCTGCCCGCCTGCGCTTGTGGGTGGAAGTTTTCCGACGCTTCTTCGGCTGGGTCTGGCTGGCGGTGGCGATTTTGGCGATAAGTGGTATCGGCATGTTGCACATGCGCTTCAGCGGTTTCGAGACGGCGCCCCGGTACGTGCACGTGATGATCGGTGGCGGGATCGCCATGTTTGCCTTGTTCATGCGCATTCAGGCGTTGCTGCTGCCGGAATTGAAGGCAGCGGTGCAGGCCGAGGACTGGCCGACGGGTGCGGCGGTACTGGGGCGCATTCGGCGGATGGTGGGGATCAATCTGCTGCTGGGGCTGGCAGTGGTGGCGGTGGCCAGTTCGCGACTGGTCATCTGACAGGCGCTGCGTGCAACCTGCAGCGAAGCCGGTGCCACGGTGCATGGCGCCGGCGTTGCCGGTGTTCGTGGGCAAGCCCGCTCCGGCAAGGGATCGCAGTGAGCATCAGAGGCGCTGCAAGATCAGTTCACCCGCGGCGCCTCCCGCGGACGGGGAATGGACATGACATGGAAGATACCCGTCAGCAGGATTTGCAAACGGTCAAACCAGCGGTGACTGCGCCCGCGCAGGCTGCGATTGAAAAACAGCACTTCTAGCAGGTGCAGGCCAAACAAGACGATGCCTGCGGCATTGATCAGCAGATTGAAGGGCAAGGGTTGTGGCATCAGCTGATTGAACAGCACCACCCCCCAGAAAGCGACCGTCAGGACCTTGCCCAGGCCCAGGATGAACTTCATACCACGCCCCTATAGAGAGTTGTCATGTCGAGGTGGCCTGATCGAGCAAACCGTGCGAACAACATTAACGGCAATGCCAAGACAGGCACCAGCACCACTCAGTTGAGGTGCAGCTCCACCCGTCGGTTGCGCGCGCGGCCCTCCTCGGTTTCGTTGTCGGTAACCGGTTCGCTTTCCCCACGGCCCTGGCTGGTGACCTTGCCCATCTCCAAGCCCTGGCCGATCAGGTACTCGGCAACGCTGCTGGCGCGGCGTTCGGAAAGTGCCTGGTTGTAGCTGTCGGAGCCCACACCGTCGGTGTGCCCGATCACACGAACCTTGGCCACCGTCGGTGAATTGAGCTTCGCCACCAGGCCTTGCAGGCGTTGCTGGGCCGCCGGCGTCAGTTCGGCGGAGTCGAAGGCGAACATCACCGCGCCGTTGTCATCGAGGGTGATCACCTCTGGCGAGGGTTCGGGTGCACTGGCAGGTGGCGCGGCCGGGTACTGCTTCAGTGGGCAACCCATGTGGTCGACCGCCGTGTTGGCAGGGGTCTCGGGGCAGTGATCGCGCCGGTCGAAAATGCCGTCACCATCTTCGTCACCGTCCTGGGCGTAACAAATCAGCCCGCCGGCGATGGCACCCAAGGCGCCGCCACCGGCAGCCCAGGAAGAACTCTCGATGGCACCAAGGCCACCACCGACCAAGCCGCCCAGCAGGCTACAGATGGGCCAGGTCCTTTGATTGAGGGGCGCGCTGCCATCGCTGTGCGTAGCGCAGCCCGCGAGCAGGCTGGCAGCCACCAACAGCGGCAATGCCGCCTTCGACGTCACACTCATGCTGAATGCTCCTGTGTCATTGGCCACAAACGGCTGGCCGGCATGAAGACGCGCCCGTGCCACTGCTCGAGGCACGGGCGCCCGCCGTCTTACCGCTGGATCTTGATCTCGGTACGACGGTTCATGGCACGCCCTTCGGCCGTGGCGTTGTCTGCCACCGGCTGGGTTTCACCCGCGCCGACCACCGAAACGAAGCTGCTGCGCGGTACACCGCTCTCGACCAGGTAATCGGTCACCGAATGGGCACGTCGCTCGGACAGTTTCTGGTTGTAGCTGTCGGAACCGACGCTGTCGGTATGGCCGCTGACGCTAAGGCGGGCAGAGGGCGCTTCCTGTTTCAGGCGCGTGGCAATGGTATTGAGGCGCTCTTTGTCACTGGCCGTCAGGCGCGCAGAATCGAACTCGAAGTGCACATCGCGGATGACAATGACTTCTTCCTTCTGCACCACCACTTCTTCGACCACCGCAACCGGCTCAGGCGGGCATCCGTTGGCATCGACCTGCACACCACGCGGGGTGCCAGGGCACTTGTCACGGCTGTCGGGCACGCCGTCGCCATCCTCGTCGCCATCGCCATGGGCCCAGCAATAGCCCGCCGCCAGGCCACCGCCCAGCAACGCACCCCAGCCAGCCCAGCTGGAACTTTCGATGGCGCCCAGGGCGGCGCCGCCTACACCCCCGACGGCGGCACATTTCGGCCAGTCGGTTTTTTGCAAACCTGCACAACCAGTCAACACACTGGTGAGCAGTACCAGGGGTATCGCTGTGCGTACTATGCTCATTTCATTGCTTCTCCTAGGGGGAATCGGCATAAGGCCGATCTCTGGGAGTAAAGACCGCGCATTCCAACCCTGCCAGCAATAAGCTACGACACGGTCACATGCCCCTTTGCCCGCACGCCGCAGCCCGCTAGTCTTGGATGACTTGAACGAGGAATGGCAATGACCGAAGGTTTCTCCAAACGCACCCCGCAACAGGCCCTGGCAGCCCTGCTCGAGCGCTTCACTCCACAACGGCTGCTGCTGGTGGGTACGCGCTTCCCAGCGCTGGACGCTTTCGCCCAGGCACACCCCCAGGTAACCATCGACACCGCCGCCCCCGGGCCGCTGCCGGCTGAACTGGCCGCCAAGCGCTTTGACCTGGCGGTACTGGTGGACTGCCTGGAGCACTTGCCCAAGCGCACCGGCCTGGAGCTGCTCGGCGGCATTCGCAACCTCAATGCCAGCCGGGTTGCAGTGCTGGCCGACCTGGCTGCCTGCGGCTGGCAGGACACCGACTTTTTCGCCCTGGCCATGTCGGCCAGCGAGAAATTCTGCCGTGAGCAACAGGTTTTGAACCTGTTCACCTATGATCTACATGACTATAAGCAGGTCCCGGACTGGCTCAATGCCAGGTTCTGGGCCAACCCTGAAAACTTCGGCAAGTACTGGTGGTGATGATGAGTGTCTCGGTCTGCCCTTGTGGCAGTGGCAACCTGCTTGACGCCTGCTGCGGGCATTACCATGCCGGTACGCCGGCACCGGATGCCCAGGCCCTGATGCGCTCACGCTACAGTGCCTACGTGCTGGGCCTGGTCGACTACCTGGTAGCCACCACCCTACCGGCCCAGCAAGCCGGCCTGGACCGTGCTGCCATGGCCGACTGGAGTGCACAGAGCACCTGGCTGGGCCTGGAGGTGGTAAGCGCAGAAGTGCTGGGCGGCCAACCCGAGCACAGCTTCGTCACCTTCACCGCACGCTGGCACGACCAAGACGGCGATCATCAGCACCGCGAACGCTCGGCGTTCGTCCAGCATGCCGGCCGCTGGTACTTCATCGACCCAACGGTCGGGTTGAAGGCCGGGCGCAACGACCCCTGCCCCTGCGCCAGCGGGCACAAATTCAAGAAATGCTGCGCCAGCTACGTAGGGAACTGAACATGATCAAGCGCACCCGTCTGCTACTGCTCGGTGCGCTACTGGCATGGCTGACGGGCTGTGCCAGTTGGGGTGAGGACTGGCGCGAACCCGAAGTGCATCTGGTCGAGGTCGAAACGGTCAAGGCCAGGTTGCTGGAACAGGAGTTCGTGTTGCACCTGCGGGTCGACAACCCCAATGACAGCCGCCTGTTCATTCGTAACGTGTCGTATGCAATACGCCTCAATGACCTGCTACTGGTGCAGGATGAAGCCAGCATATGGCGCAGCGTGGGCGGGCATGCAGGGCGCACTTTCAAGATCACCGCACGAACCAACCTGTGGCAGCACCTGAAGCCACTGGCCAAGCTGCTCAGAAGCAAGCAGCCGCTGCATTACACCCTGCAGGGCGAACTGGCGACCGGATTGCTCATCCATCAGGACCTGCACATCTCGCGCAGTGGTGAGATAATCCCCGGCGATCACATACCGGAGTAACCCTGCAATGTCCCAACAACCCCACGTTCATGGCCCTGACTGCAACCATGACCATGATCACCACCACGACCACGGCCATGTACACGGCCCGCACTGCAACCACGGCCACCAGGAGCCGGTGCGCAACGCCCTGAAGGACGTTGGCCGTAACGACCCGTGCCCGTGCGGTAGCGAAAAGAAGTACAAGAAGTGCCACGGCGCCTGATCGACTGACGCGATTCAACATCTGATCGATTGCGCGATCACTGTGGGAGCGGGCGCGCCCGCGAACACGGGCGAAGCCCGTGCCATACACCGCGTCGCATGCTTCGCGTGCTTGCCCGCTCCCCAGGTAGCGTGCCAGCCTCTGGATCATGAGCCTGACACAGGAGGCTACGCGGCCTTTCGCCGGTTAGCCCCCAGCAGATCCTGGTACCAAAGGCCGGCATCATAGGCGATGGTCACCAGGGTGGTCTCGACATACCGCGGGTGCTGGGCCATGCGCTGGGCAACCGCCAGGCAGGCAGCGGCTGTATTACCGACAAAAATGCCACTCTGCATGTAGAACCAGCGCTGTGCGGCGAGCATTTCTGCATGTTGCACCTGAGCCCGCTCGTCCACCAGCGACCAGTCCATGAACGGCGGGCAAACGCCCACGGCCATGCCTTCAAAACGATGATCGGCGAACACGCCAGCCCTCGAATCACAGCCATTGGGGTCGACCAGCACCGTCGACACGTCGAAGCCATGGTCTTTCAGCCCCAGAGTGATACCCGTGAAACTGGCGCCAGTACCCGCACAGCCCACGAACAGGATCTGCCGCCCTGCCCCGGCGTTGGTCAGTTGCAGGGCCAGTTCACTGGCGGTCTGATAACGATGGGCCTCGATGCCCACCGGGTTGTTGAACTGGTCGGTGTAGAAGTATGACTTGCCCAACGCGGCCTGGTTATCCAGGTGATGCATCACCACGTCCTTGGGCGTGGCACCGGCCATCAGCATTTCCTTGCCGATCAGCCGAGCACCGAAACACTCCAGCAGATCCCGCTTCGTCTGGCTGAAACTCAGCCCGACCGCAAGCTCTACGGCGACCTGGTACTTGTGGCAGGCCGCCAGCAAGCCAAAGCCGAAGCTGCCACCGGTTTTTTCGATGACGTTCGTCACTCCGGGAATGATGTCACCCTTGCGCACGGCATGTTCGATGATCCGCCGCGCCGCCCGGTATTTGTGGCTACCGCCCGGGTTGTTCATTTCCAGCTTGGTGTAGATACGATCGCTGACCCTGATGAGCTCGCTCATTTGCGGCTACCTTCCATTGACGTTTGCAGGCAGGCCTTGTTCTGCAGCAGGCTGGCGGTGGCAACCAGCAGCCCCAGGCAGAGGACCATGCAGATGGCGTTGGTACCGTCCCAGCCAACCGAGCTCAGCAACAACGAGGGGCTGAATGCGCCGAGGGTGGCAAAAATGGCAATCGCCAGGTCGTTCTTGCCCTGCATCTGCATCGCTGCCGGGCTGTTCTGCAGTGACTGGGCCAGCAAGGCACCTCCGCCTACGTAAGTGAGGTTCCAGCCCAGCCCGAGGGCAATCAGTGCCAGGGTCATCATGGCGTAGCTGTGCGACCAGATATTCATCGCCGAGCAACCGATCAACAGGGCCAGGCCCGCGCAAATGGTGGTCTTGATACCCAGCCGCTGGATGATGGCGCCGGTGAAGAACGACGGGGCAAACATGGCAATCACATGCCACTGGATCGCCAGGCGGACGTCAGTGAAGTCCTCGTGCATGTGTTTCATGTGCATCGAGGCCTGGATCATCAGCAGGTTCATGATCCCGTAGCCCAACGCAGCGACAGCCATTGCCACAACCACGCTCGGGCCTGCCGGCTCGGCACGGACACTGGCCGGCTTTGCTGCGCTGTTGACCGCGCTGGCCATACCGGCATCGTTGGGCAGGCACAGCGCAATCAACAATGAAAGCAACGCCAGGCCGACAAACGCGGCATAACACAGCGAAAACAGCGGGTAACCACCCACGTCACGCAGCCACTCGGTAAGCGTCGGCCCGACGACAGCCGCGATGACCCCGCCCGCCACGACCAGCGAAAGTGCCTTGGGCTTCAAGGCCTGGGAAAGATTGTCGGTTGCCGCGAACCGGTTGAAGTTGGCGAACGCGATGTACACACCCAATGCAGAGTGGCTGAGGACCAGCGTTGGAAAATGCTGGTGCTCCACCGCCAGAAAGCCGCTGACGCCAGACAGCGCCAGGGGAATCGCGCCCAGCATGAACGCCTTTTTACGGCCGATGCGGCTCATCAGCCTGGAGACCGGATAAGTTGCCAACATCAGGCACAGAAACTGGAACCCGTACGGCACCGTGGACCATGCGGCATCAGGCGCCAGCGCAGCCCCGACAATGGCGGCCATCGTCACCGACATCACGGCAGTCGTCAGGTTGATCGACTGTGCGGTGAAGTACAGGTACGTGCGCCGCGGTAACGTGCTGTTCATAGTGCGTGCTCGTGATAAGTGGACAAGTCGATTTCGGCCTCGGGGAACACGCAGATCAGCCGTTCCTTGCCTTTACCCAGGCGTTTGCGCTTGACGCTAAGGCGCCCGATGCGCCGAGGCGAATCGAGGTGCGTACCACCGCACGGGATTTCGATGCCGTCGTAGGTCCACAAACGCGCGTCTTCCAGGCCTTGAACCGCGTAGTGCTCGATCGGCGCATCGCAGCCAATCAGTTCATTCGCCCGTCGTTCTATTTCAAGTACGTCTTCAGCCGTGAAAGCGTCCTCGACCAGGAAGTCGAAACGGGCCGTGTCCTCCTTGATATGGCAGCCGATCGTCCATTGCTTCAGTTCTTCACGCAGCCCGATGGCGGCGGCATACAGGAAGTGGCTGGCACTGTGAGACAACGTCAGCCGTTCGCGCCGTTCAATATCGATAGTGACGCGGGCCGGCATGCCCACGGTGACTTCATCCAACAGGTGTAAATCATCCGGGTGCAGGCTGTGAATAATAATGCCGCCCAGTTTTCCGCCTTTGAAACCGTCCAGGCGAATAGGGCTACCGTAGAGTTTTTTAACCCAGACGAATCGCACGGTACCCACCGGTAATTCAATGGTGCCGAAGTCCGCTTCCTGGCCCCCCCCTTCTGGATAGGCCACCGTACTCAGCAACTCGATGCCGTCACTGTGCACCCGCGCTACTTGCGTATTCGCGCCCGCCAGGTACTGGTCTTTGTAATACAGTTTTTCGGTATTTCTTAAAACTTCATAGTTCAGAGCGTTCATGATTCCAATACCACCTGCAATGATGTTTTAACCTGTACCCGGGCAGCGGCCGGGACGTCTTTGGTCACAATGCAGCCCGGCCCGATAAACGCACCGTCACCGACATGAATTGCGCCCAGCACACTGGCGAAAGCGCCGATCTGCACCCGGTTACCCAACGTCGGGTGCCTGGGGCTCGAGGGGTTGTCACTGATACCGCGGGCGCCCAGGGTTACGCCGCCAAGCACGTAGCAATCGTCACCAATGGTCGACGTTTCACCAATGACGGTGCCCATGCCGTGATCGATGATGAAGCGCGCACCAATGCGGCTGCGGAAATGGATCTCCGCCCCCGAAAGCATTTTTCCGCGCCTGGAGATCATGGCGGCCAGGCATTGACCGCCGGCGCCGTAGGTCGCGGCGCTATTGTTGTAGATCCAATGGGCCAGCCGATAATGCAAAACCGCAGAATAAGAGGTGTAGGTTTTTGCAATGAAGACCAGGTCGCGGCCGGCAGCCGGATCTTTCATGGCAAATGCCTGTAAATCGGCATGTGCCTGTTCAGTCACACGTTCAATGACCGGTGTTTCTTTCAGTGCTTCGAACTCGACGATTGAACAACACTCCAATAACGCCGAGGTCACAAGATTCTTTACAACTTTGAATGACTCCAGTTCGTCAGGGACAGGAAGCCTGGCAATGACGGCTGATTGCATGTCCATAGGGTGCATGGGCTTGATATCCAGTTGTCTGGTCTGCACAGACGCTAAAAGTGCCGCCTTTGTTGGCAGCCGAAAGTTCCGACACGGGGATATTGGCATGTGCTGGCCATTTGCAAACGAACAGTCGACAAGCATTTCCGTTAACTGTTAGGCTTTTTTTTCTAACGGTTTCGGACCTGCCATGATCCCCTGCAGCCTTCATCACCTTTTGAAACAACGCCTGGATGCAGGCGAGTGGTTGCCCGGGCAACGCATGCCCTCCATCCGCAAGCTGACCGCTGCAGTGGACTTCAGTTACCACGACGTCGTGTCGGCCTATGCCCAGCTGGTCAGCGAAGGGGTATTGACGGCATCACCTGGGCGAGGCTACTTCGTGGCAAACCGCGCCAGGCAGACCAGCGTGATCCACGAACCCGAATGCATGGCCGGCGACCCCCTGTTCCGGCTGCTGCAGGGCGGCCAGCACTTCACCAAGCTGGGCAGCGGCTGGCTGCCCCCCGCGTGGCGCGACACCGAACTGCTGGCCAAGGCAATTCGTCGCACGGCGCGGCTGGAGCAAAGCTCGCTGGCAGAGTACGGCGACATCCAGGGGTACCTGCCCATGCGCAAACAGCTGTGCGTGCACATGAAACGGCTGACCCGTGTCGAAGCCCGGCCCAACCAGTTGCTGACCACACTGGGTGCCACGCAAGGCCTGGACCTGGTTGCACGGTTTCTGATCAAACCGGGCGACCACGTTTTCGTCGACGAGCCGGGCAACGGCAACCTGATCAAGCTGATCCAACTGGCTGGCGGGCACGTCGTCGGCATTCGGCGGACCCAGGACGGGCCAGATGTGGAAGAAATGAGAAGCCACCTGGCCAGGCACAAGGTCAAGGCGTTTTTCTGCAACAGCACCTTCCACAACCCGACCGGCAGCAACATCAGCCCGCACAACGCCTTCAGCGTCCTGCGCCTGGCGGTGGAGCACGAGTTCTTCGTGGTCGAGGACGATGTCTATGGGGACTTCAGCCCTGCTGTGCGCCAGACCTTTGCCGAGCTGGACAACCTTGACCGGGTTATCTACATCGGCAGCTTCTCCAAATGCCTGTCGGCCTCGCTGCGCGTGGGGTTCATTGCCTGCTCGCAAGACCTGATCGAACCGCTCACACGCCTTAAACTGCTGACCTGCGTCGCCGTCCCTGCGTTTTGCGAACGCTTCGTCAACACCATATTGTCGGATGGCACGTATGCCCGGCACATGAAAGACGTGCAGCAGCGCCTGATCCGCCAGCAAGTGCAAACCCAACGCTTGCTGCTCGAGCGCGGCTGGCAGTTCGATATAGCGCCGCAAGGGGGTATGTTCCTTTGGGTCTACCACCCGGACCTGCCCGACCTGCAACCTTTCATGCGTAAACTGGAGCAACACAAGATCCTGCTGATGCCGGGCTCTGCATTCGCGGTGAGCCGTGACTACCAACGCTACACGCGCATCAATTGCACGCATTTTTCCGACGCCTTGGCCGAGCACTTCGAGGTTTGACCCGGCGCGATCAAATAAACCGACCTGGGACCTTGCATGGCGCCTGCGCGCTTACTACCTTAGCGCCTTTCCAAACCAGCCTCGCCTTGCAGGAGCCCTTGCCATGGCCGCCCCCGCCTTTCCTCCCTTCCGCCTGCGGTTCGCAACCGCTGCCACCCTGCTCGGCATGCTCGGGCTGGCCGGCTGCCAGACGGGCGGCTACCAGGATAGCGTGCCACCGACCAGCGGCGTGCAGCCGCTCAAAGGCCTGGCACAGAATGTTTCGGTACGGCGCAATGCCATGGGCGCGCCGCTGATCGAAAGCAGCAGCTTCCATGATGCGCTGTTCAGCCTGGGCTATGTGCACGCCGGCGACCGCATCGAACAGATGGTCGCCATGCGCCTGCTCGCCCAAGGCCGCCTGGCCGAACTGGCCGGCAGCGAGGCGCTGGATATCGACCGCCTCATGCGCGCCGCCAACCTCAAGCAAAGTGCCGCCCAGCAATACGCCGACGCATCGCCACGGCTCAAGCGCTTCTTCGAAGTGTACGCGCGCGGGGTCAACGCCTACCTGTTCCGCTACCGCGACAAGCTACCAGCAGGCCTGGCCAGTAGTGGCTATCGCCCCGAATACTGGAAGCCTGAAGACTCGGCGCTGATCTTCTGCCTGTACGCGTTCAGCCAGTCGGTCAACCTGCAAGAGGAACTCAGCGCCCTGACCCTGGCGCAGAAAGCCGGTAGCGACAAGCTGGCCTGGTTGCTGCCCGGGGCCCCGGACGAGCCGCTGGCCGAAATGGAAGTGGACAAGCTCAAGGGCCTGAACCTGGCCAGCCAGTTGCCGGGGCTGCCAGCCCTGGCAGCTGCCAGCCAGAAGCTCGCCGACCTCGACCTGCTCGGTAGCCCGGGGTCGGCCAACCTGGCCCAGGGCCCGCAGCGCAGCCGCAGCGGCAAGAGCCTGCTGGCCAGCGACAGCCGCGCCGCCTGGGCCTTGAGCCCGGTACAAATCAATACCAGCAAGTACCAGGTTGCCGGCCTGTCCTTGCCGGGCCTGCCAATTGTGCTGGCCGGCTACAATGGCAAGCTGGCCTGGAGCAGCAGCGCGGTCATGGCCGACAATCAGGACCTGTTCCTCGAGCAGCTGCGCCGCCAAGGCAATCAGCTGAGCTACCTGGCCGATGGTAAATGGCTGCCGGCCCGCGCCCGCAGCGAAACCTACTTTGTACGTGGCCAGCGACCCGTGCGCGAAGTGATGTACGACACCCGCCACGGCACCCTGCTGGCCCAGCCAGAAAACGCCAGCCTGGGCCTGGCGCTGAACCTGCCCCAATTCAAAGGTGATCGCAGCCTGGATGCTCTGTTCGACCTGACGCGGGCCAAGAACGTGGAGCGGGCCTTCGACAGCACACGTGAAGTGACGGCTGCTGCCGTCAACTTTGTTTTCGCCGAGCCTGAGCACATCGGCTGGCAAGTCAGTGGCCGCTACCCCAATCGCCGCGAAGGCCAGGGCCTGCTGCCCTCGCCGGGCTGGGACGGGCGTTACGACTGGGACGGCTATGCCGACCCGATGCTGCACCCGTACGACCAGGACCCGCCCGCAGGCTGGATCGGCCACGCCAACCAGCGCAGCCTGCCGCGCGGCTATGGCATGCAGCTGTCCAGCACCTGGTACTACCCCGAACGTGCCGAACGCCTGGCACAGCTGGCCGGCAACGGTCGCCACGACAGTCGCAGCCTGATGGCCCTGCAGAACGACCAAGTGACCCTGCTGGCCAACAAGCTCAAGCAGATGTTCGACGCACCCGGCATGGCCCAGCCACTGAAGCAGGCGATCGACGCCCTCCCCGCCGGGCAGCGCGACAAGGCCCGCGACACGCTGGCCCGGCTCAAGGCCTTCGATGGCCGCCTGAGCCCGGTGTCGGCCGATGCCGCGCTGTACGAGTTGTTCTTGCAGGAGGTCGCTCGCCAGACCTTCCTCGATGACCTGGGCCCGGAGGCCGGCCCGGCGTGGCAGGCATTCGTCAGCAATGCACGTTTGTCGTTCTCGGCGCAGGCCGATCATCTGCTGGGCCGCGATGACAGCCCCTTCTGGGATGACCGCAACACGCCGCAAAAAGAAGACAAGCCCGCCATCCTCGCCCGCAGCCTGGCGGGCGCAATGGAGGCCGGGATCGCGCAGCTGGGTGCCGACCGACGCACCTGGCAGTGGGGCCAGCTGCACCAATACCGCTGGCCGGCACCGGCCTACCATGGCCTGGGTGATGCGATCAGCCGTGCGCCGCTTGCCGCAGGCGGCGACTTCACTACCCTGGCCCTCACACCATTCGCCTGGGGCAGCGACTTCGACACGCATCTGCCAGCCTCGGCACGGATGATCGTCGACTTCGGCCAGGCCGAACCGTTGCAGATACTGACCAGCAGCGGCCAGTCCGGCAACCCGGCCAGCGCGCATTACCGCGACGGGCTGGATGCCTGGTTCAAAGGGCGCTTCATGAGCCTGCCACTGCAACAGCAGAACTTCGGCAGGGCGTATGGCAACCAGCGGCTTACATTGGTACCGGGGCGGTAACGGCATTCTTCAGGGGTGCATGAGGGGGCTTGATGAAGTTTTTCAGCAGCGCCCTCCCAAATCCATCCGAACTAACGTCTGGCACCATGCCTCTTAACGGGTAACCCCAGAACCAGTGCCCGTGCCATGGACCTTGTCATCGCCCGCCCCGAAGGCCTGTACTGCCCGCCCGGAGATTTCTACATCGACCCCTGGCGGCCCGTGGACCGGGCTGTCATTACCCACGGCCACGGCGACCACGCACGCAGCGGCAATGGCCATTATCTGACCGCCAGCCCCGGTGCCGGCATTCTGCGCAGCCGCCTGGGCCAGGACATCCATTTGCAGACCCTGCCCTACGGTGAGCGCCTGCTGCACCAAGGCGTGACGTTGAGCCTGCACCCGGCCGGGCACGTGCTGGGTTCGGCACAGGTGCGCCTGGAGTATCGAGGTGAAGTCTGGGTTGCATCCGGTGACTACAAGGTAGAACCCGATGGCACCTGTACGCCCTTCGAACCGGTGGCGTGCCACACCTTCATCACCGAGTCGACCTTCGGCCTGCCGATCTACCGCTGGCCAAGCCAAAGTGAGATCTTCGCCAGCATCAATGCCTGGTGGCGGGCCAACCGTGAACAGGGCAAGGCCAGCGTGCTGTTCTGCTATGCCTTCGGAAAGGCCCAGCGGATTCTGCATGGGCTGGATGCCAGCATCGGCCCGATCCTCGTGCATGGCGCCATGGAGCCGCTCAACCGGGTGTATCGGGATGCCGGTATCCGCCTGCCGGAAACCCGCTACGCAGGCGATATACCGCGCAACGATCCTCTGCTGCGCCAGGCACTGGTCCTGGCGCCCCCATCAGCCGGCGGAAGTAGCTGGATGCGCCGTTTTGGCGATTACAGTGATGCCTTCGCCAGCGGCTGGATGCTGCTACGCGGCGCCCGCCGACGGCGCGGCGTGGACCGGGGCTTTGTGCTGTCCGACCACGCCGACTGGCCCGGCCTGCTCTGGGCCATTGGCCAGACCGGTGCCCAACGGGTGATGGTCACTCACGGCTCGGTCGAGGTACTGGTGCGCTACCTCACCGAACAAGGCCTGGATGCCCGCGCCTTTGTCACCGAGTATGGCGACGAAGACGATGTGCCCAACACCGCCCCCTCGCCATGAAAGCCTTCGCTACGCTGTTCCTGCGCCTGGACGCGACCACCTCCAGCAATGCCAAGCTCGAGGCACTGCGCGACTACTTTGACATGGCGCCCGCCGACGATGCTGCCTGGGCGGTGTATTTCCTGGCCGGCGGGCGCCCACGCCAACTGGTGCCCACCCGCCTTCTACGCGAACTGGCAACGGCACTGGCTGGCCTGCCCGACTGGCTTTTCGAAGAAAGCTATCAGGCCGTGGGCGACCTGGCCGAGACCATTTCGCTGCTGCTGCCGCTGCACGCCGATGGCAACGAGGAAGGCCTGGCCACCTGGGTGGAACAGCACTTGCTGCCCCTGCGCGGGCTGCCGCCTGAGCAAGTCCGCCAGCGCCTGCCGCCGCTCTGGGCCCGGTTGGACCGCGCCAGCCTGATGCTATGCCTGAAACTGATCACTGGCAGCTTTCGCGTGGGCGTGTCAAAGCTGTTGGTCACCCGCGCCCTGGCGCAACTGGCCGGGCTGGACGCCAAACGCGTGGCCCAGCGCCTGGTCGGCTACACCGATATAGGCCATCGCCCGACTGCAGCCAGTTACCAGAGGCTGATCGCCCCAGAGTCCGCCGATGAACACAACCAGCGTGGCGGCCAGCCCTACCCCTTCTTCCTGGCCCATCCGCTGCAAGTGTCCAGCGATCAATTCGATACCCTGCTCGGACCACCAAGCGATTGGCAAATCGAATGGAAGTGGGACGGCATTCGGGCGCAAGTGGTGAAGCGCGATGGCCAGCTGTGGGTGTGGTCACGCGGCGAAGAACTGGTTACCGAGCGTTTCCCCGAACTGCATGGCCTGGCACAGACGTTGCCCGATGGCGTGGTGCTCGATGGCGAGATCCTGGTCTGCAAACCCGGTGAAACCGAGACGGAACTGGCCGTGCAGCCTTTCGCCTTGCTGCAACAGCGCATCGGTCGCAAAACGTTGGGCAAAAAGCTGCTGAACGATGCGCCCGTGGTGTTGCAGGCCTACGACCTGTTGGAGTGGCAGGGCGATGACTGGCGCAGCCGACCGCAGCACGAACGCCGAAGCCAGCTGGAACGCCTGGTGGATGAACACCCACTTGCCCCCGTGCTGTTGTCGCCTTTGCTGCAAGGCCCGGACTGGGCCGACCTTGCCCGCCAGCGCGAACAGTCACGCAGCCTGGGCGTGGAAGGGCTGATGCTGAAGCAGCGCGAGGCCCTGTACGGCGTGGGGCGCACCAAGGACATGGGCATTTGGTGGAAGTGGAAGATCGACCCGTTCAGCGTCGATGCGGTGCTGATCTATGCCCAACGGGGCCACGGCCGCAGGGCCAGTCTGTACAGCGACTACACCTTTGCCGTATGGGATGCACCGGCAGGCACCCCCGGTCGGGCGTTGGTGCCCTTTGCCAAGGCCTATTCAGGGCTCAGTGACGAAGAAATGCGCAAGGTCGACGCCATCATCCGCAAGACCACGGTGGAAACGTTCGGGCCGGTGCGCAGTGTGACCCCAACGTTGGTGTTCGAGCTGGGCTTCGAAGGCATCGCCCTGTCCCGGCGCCACAAAAGCGGTATCGCCGTGCGCTTTCCGCGCATGCTGCGCTGGCGGCTGGACAAGCCGGTGGAGGAGGCAGATGACCTGGCCACCTTGCAGGCGCTACTGGCCTGAAAAAGTTTGCGATGCCCGACTGCTGCAGGATGAGGCGCATTCGCTGAAACTATGCTTCTATTTTTGAGCCGACCCGTGTCGCAGACCGTTTTCGCCACGCAGCCAGGACCAACATGCACCATTCAACCCATGACCTGCTCTCCCCCGTACCGGGCATCACCCGCCAA
Organism: Pseudomonas sp. NBRC 111139; assembly: GCF_001753955.1. NCBI lineage: Bacteria > Pseudomonadati > Pseudomonadota > Gammaproteobacteria > Pseudomonadales > Pseudomonadaceae > Pseudomonas > Pseudomonas sp. NBRC 111139. The sequence continues at coordinate 79,845 of NZ_BCBP01000027.1, read as the reverse complement.
CTGCACAGTTTCCACTTCGGCCCTCGCAGTGGTGGCAAAGTCTATATACAGGCCTCACTGCACGCCGACGAGCTACCGGGCATGCTGGTAGCCTGGCACCTCAAGCGCCGTCTGGTCGAGCTGGAACAGCAAGGCCGACTGCAGCGCGAGATCATTCTGGTGCCGGTGGCCAACCCGGTGGGCCTGGAGCAAGTGCTGCTGGATGCGCCATTGGGGCGTTTTGAACTGCAAAGCGGCGAGAACTTCAATCGCAACTTCGTCGACCTGTCGGACAGCATCGGCGACCTGATCGAAGAACACCTCACCCAGGACCCGACGCACAACCTTGCACTGATCCGCGAATACCTGCGCCGCGGCCTGGACGCACACCCGGCCCGCACACCCCTGCAGGCCCAGCGCCTGATACTGCAGCGCCTGGCCTGCGATGCCGATATGGTGCTGGACCTGCACTGCGACTTCGAAGCAGTCGAGCACCTGTACACCACACCCGATGCCTGGCCCCAGATCGAACCCTTGGCCCGTTACCTGGGCGCCCAGGCCAGCCTGCTGGCAACGGACTCGGGCGGGCAGTCGTTCGATGAATGTTTCAGCCTGGTCTGGTGGCAATTGCAGCAACGTTTCGGCAAACGCTTCCCGATTCCGCTGGGCTGCTGCTCGGTCACCGTCGAGCTGCGTGGCCAGGCGGATGTCAGCCATGATCTGGCCAGCAAGGACTGCCAGGCGATCCTTGACTTCCTGACCCATGCGGGTGTCATCGAAGGCACCAGCGCCGCTCTGCCCGCGCTGTTACGCCACGCCACGCCGTTGGCCGCGGTGGAACCCGTGGCAACGCCACTGGGTGGGTTGCTGGTTTACCACGCCAAACCGGGCCAGCACCTGGAGGCCGGCCAACTGATTGCCGAAGTCATCGACCCGCTCAGTGACCGAGTCACCGCCCTGCGCAACCGCCAGCCAGGCCTGCTGTATGCGCGTAGCGTACGGCGCATGGCCACGGCTGGCATGGTCATCGCCCATGTGGCCGGCGAACAGGTATGCCGCAGCGGCTACCTGTTGGCCAATTGATCCGGTAAAACCATTGCAGCCGGCAAGTGGTCTGTAGAAGCACAGCCTTCGGAGGGCCACCTGCCTCATGCCTGCTGCTACCGACCTCGCCAATGCCTGGTTTGCCAAGCGCGGCTGGAAGCCCTTCGCTTTCCAACGGCGCGTATGGGCTGCCGTCGAACGGGGCGAGTCCGGTTTGCTGCATGCCAGTACCGGTGCCGGCAAGACCTATGCGGTCTGGCTCGCTGCACTACGTGCGTTCAAGCCCAGGCCCCAAAGCCGCCAGTTGGCCCCCATACAGGTGGTGTGGGTGACGCCCATGCGTGCCCTGGCCGCCGACACCGCACGTGCGTTGCAAGCGCCGCTTGATGAGCTCCAGCTGCCTTGGAGCGTAGGGGTGCGCAGCGGCGACACCAACAGTGCCGAGCGCGCCCGACAGGCCCGGCGGCTACCCAGTGTGCTGATCACCACCCCCGAAAGCCTGACCCTGCTGCTGACCCGGGCACAGGCACATGAGGATTTCGCCACGCTGCAACTGGTGGTAGTGGATGAATGGCACGAGCTGCTTGGCAACAAGCGCGGGGTACAACTGCAGCTGGCCTTGGCGCGCCTGCGGCATTGGCACCCAGGCCTACCGACCTGGGGCTTGTCGGCAACGCTCGGCAACCTGCAACACGCACGGGATGTCTTGCTGCCCCAGGGCGGCCTGCTGGTACAAGGCCGGCAAGACAAGGCACTGCAAGTCGACACCCTGCTGCCAGCAGCGATCGAGCGCTTCCCTTGGGCTGGACACATGGGCCTGAAGATGCTCGACCAGGTCAGTCATGAGATCGACGCCAGTGCCAGTAGCCTGGTGTTCACCAACACCCGTGCCCAGGCAGAAATCTGGTATCAGGCCCTGCTTGAGGCCCGCCCGGACTGGGCCGGGCTGATCGCCCTGCACCACGCCTCGCTGGCCCGTGATACCCGCGACTGGGTCGAGCGCAGCCTCAAGCAAGGCAGCCTCAAGGCGGTGATCTGCACATCCAGCCTGGACCTGGGCGTGGACTTTCTGCCCGTGGAACGGGTGCTGCAAATCGGCTCGGCCAAGGGCATCGCCCGCCTGATGCAGCGGGCGGGTCGCTCAGGACACGCGCCTGGGCGGCGCTCCAGGGTCACCCTGGTGCCCACCCATAGCCTGGAACTGGTGGAAGCGGCGGCGGCCCGGCAGGCGCTGATAGCCGGCCACATCGAAGCCCGCTTTTCACCGCGCCTGTGCATGGACGTGCTGGTACAGCATCTGGTCAGCATGGCCTTGGGCAGCGGTTTTCGCCCGGAGCAACTGCTCGCCGAAGTGCGCAGCACCTGGGCCTTTCGCCAGTTGCGCGACAGCCAATGGCAATGGGCGCTGGACTTCGTCTGCCACGGCGGCAGCTCACTGACCGCCTACCCGGACTACCAGCGCGTCGAGCGCCAGGCCGACGGTGTTTACCGGGTTACCAGCGAACGCTTGGCACGGCGCCACCGCATGGGCATAGGGACCATCGTCAGCGATGCCAACCTGCAACTGAAATACTGGAGCAAGGGCGGCGGCGGGAAAACGCTGGGCAGTGTTGAAGAAGCGTTCATCGCCCGCCTGCGCCCCGGCGATACGCTGGTATTTGCCGGGCGGGTACTGGAGCTGGTGCGCGTGGAAAACATGACGGCCTATGTGCGTCGCAGCACGGCGCGAAAGGCTGCGGTAGCGCGCTGGAACGGCGGGCGCATGCCGCTCTCGAGCGAACTGGCCGAGGCGCTGGTCGAGCAGCTCGATGCTGCCGCCCATGAACGCTTTGACGGGCCGGAAATGCGGGCAGTACGCCCGCTGCTTGCGCTTCAGGCGCAGTGGTCAGCCTTACCCACCACAGGCACACTGCTGGCCGAGACCTTCAAATCCCGCCAGGGCTGGCACCTGTTCCTGTATCCCTTTGCCGGGCGCATGGCCAACCTGGGCTTGGCCAATCTGATTGCCTGGCGGGTTAGCCGCGCACAACCACTGTCGGTATCGATTGCCGTCAATGACTACGGATTCGAACTCCTCAGCCCTGCCCAGGTGGACTGGGCCAGGCACTTGCCACAAGCGCTCGGCACCACGGACCTGCTGGAAGATGTGCTGGCCAGCCTGAATGCCGGGGAAATGGCACTGCGGCGCTTTCGCGAAATTGCCCAGATTGCCGGGCTGGTGTTTGGTGGCTATCCCGCCGCGCAGAAGAGCACGCGGCAAATCCAGGCCTCCAGCGGGCTGTTCTATGAGGTGTTTCGCAAGCATGACGCGGGGAATTTGCTGCTTGGCCAGGCGCGGGATGAAGTCTTGAGCGAAGAGCTGGAAATCGAACGGCTGCATCGGCAACTGCTAAAAATGAGTGAGTTGCAACTGGACCTGCGGGCGTTGGAGCGGCCAGGGCCACTGGCGTTTGCCTTGTTGGTGGAAGGCATGCGCGAGACATTGAGCACCGAGAAGCTGGCAGACCGCATTGCGCGGATGGTGGCGGAACTGGAACAAGCGGCGAACGCGGGATGAATTACCAACCCATCGAACACCGGGGGCAGGCGCTCTGGCTGCTTGCCGACAAAGCCATCTACTGGCCCGCCCGCCGCGCCTTGCTGGTGGCTGACGTGCACATCGGAAAGGCCGCCAGCTACCGCGCCCTGCATCAACCGGTGCCACGTGGAACGACTGAGGCGACACTCGCCAGGCTCGATCGCCTGCTGGCCGCACAGGACTGTGAGCAACTGATCATCCTGGGCGACTTTCTGCATGCCCGCGCGGCCCGTGCACCGGCAACGCTGGCCAAAGTGGATGATTGGCGCAAGCGGCACAATGAACTGAAAATAGTGCTGATACGCGGCAATCATGACCGCAACGCCGGCGATCCACCCGCCTCGCTCGATATTCAGGTCGTGGACGAGCCTTGGGTTCTGGAGCCCTTTGCCCTGCAGCACGAGCCGCAGCCCCACCACACACACCCGGTACTGGCGGGCCACGTACACCCCGTCTTCGTCCTGCGCGGCAAGGCCCGTCAGCGCTTGCGCCTGCCTTGCTTCGTGATCGATGAGCAAGTCAGCCTGCTACCTGCATTCGGTGAGTTCACCGGAGGATGGGAAATCACCCCCGCCAGCGCCAGCCGGCTGTACCTGGTTGGCGCTGACCGCGTCTGGCCGCTTTAGCGACGCTTAAGCGACAGGGGCGGGAGGCGGCTCGTCCGGCAAGGTCGGTTCACCCGGCTCCATGGGAGGCGTCTCACCGGGTTCCGGCGGTTGCGGGGTATCGGGGTCAGGTTGATGGGGCACGCCCCCCGCTTGCATGGGCAGCGGGTGCGCCAGCAGTGACCAGGGCAACAACCCTACGTGATTGGGCTGCAGGCCTGCCAGCTTGGCACTGATTGCGGGATGGAGTTTCATTGGCTGCTCCTGACGAAAGCCGATGTACATCATGCACACCGGCGTTACTTCGTTGGAGTGCCAAAGGCGCGGGTAATTCCCCGCGCTTGTCGGCTCAGGTACGCGGCAGCGTGACGCCGCGCTGGCCCTGGTATTTGCCGCCACGGTCCTTGTACGACACTTCGCACTCTTCGTCGGACTGCAAGAACAGCATCTGCGCCACGCCTTCGTTGGCGTAGATCTTCGCCGGCAGCGTGGTGGTGTTGGAGAACTCCAACGTCACGTGGCCTTCCCACTCGGGCTCGAGCGGCGTGACGTTGACGATGATGCCGCACCGGGCGTAGGTGCTCTTGCCCAGGCAAATGGTCAGCACGTCACGGGGAATGCGGAAATATTCGACAGTACGCGCCAGGGCGAAAGAGTTTGGCGGGATGATGCACACGTCGCTCTTGATATCGACGAAGCTGCCAGCATCGAAATTTTTCGGGTCGACGGTGGCCGAGTTGATGTTGGTGAACACCTTGAATTCGTCGGCGCAGCGTACGTCGTATCCGTAGCTGGAGACGCCGAAGGAGATCACGCGGTTGTCCTGCTCGCCGCGCACCTGGCGCTCGACGAACGGCTCGATCATGCCGTGTTCCTGCGCCATGCGGCGAATCCACTTGTCCGATTTGATGCTCATGGCGGGGTGTCCTGAAGAGTTGCGAGGTGAAAATCGTGACGCGCATATTACCGGTCCCGGCGCCCAGGTTAAAGTTCCATCCCACATCCCGCGCCGGGTGGGGGCTGCAGCCGCCGCCGATCCGAATTTGCCTAAAGCGTCTTCTGACCATTGGCAGGTTGCGGAAAGTGGGGTAAGGTGTTGCCACTGTGCTGCACGTGACACCGAGAATCTCTAGTTTGATGCACGATCCTGATCGGCCCATCGCTGAATTTTCTGCTCTCTTTGCGCTCAGTCCCGGGCAGGGTTTTTCCTGACCGTTATCAAATTGTCCAAGGAGACAGAAAAATGTCCAACCGTCAATCCGGTGTTGTTAAGTGGTTCAACGATGAGAAAGGCTACGGCTTCATCACCCCTCAGTCGGGCGATGACCTGTTCGTGCACTTCAAAGCCATCCAAGCTGACGGCTTCAAAACCCTGAAAGAAGGCCAGGCTGTTACTTTCGTCGCTACCCGCGGCCAGAAAGGCATGCAGGCTGAAGAAGTTCAGATCGCCTAAGTCGATCTAGCTTCCTAGCTTTCAAAAAAACCCGCCTTCTGGCGGGTTTTTTTATGCCTGTCTGAAGGCCATGCATTGCAAGTGTGTGGAGCCTTGTGTCGCGAAAGGGCCGCAAAGCGGCCCCAGCAATCTAAGCATTATGCCGAGATCCTGGGGCCGCTGCGCGGCCCTTTCGCGACGCCAGGCCGCTCCCACAGGGATCGCGCCAGCTTTTAGAAATTGAGCAAGACAGTTGCCCCACAGGGAATGCGTCAGTCTTCGCTGATGGTAATGCTGGGCATTGCCGGCGCCGCAGCTTCCTGCAGCACGATCCGCGCGCCCACCTGGCGGGCCAGTTCCTGGTAAACCATGGCAATCTGGCTTTCCGGCTCGGCGATCGCCGTCGGCTTGCCGCTGTCGGCCTGCTCACGTATCAGCATCGACAACGGCAGCGACGCCAGCAGGTCGACGCCATACTGGCTGGCCAGCTTCTCGCCACCACCTTCACCGAACAGGTGTTCGGCATGGCCGCAATTCGAGCAGATATGCACGGCCATGTTCTCGACCACACCCAGCACCGGAATGTTGACCTTGCGGAACATTTCCACGCCCTTCTTGGCATCCAGCAGCGCCAGGTCCTGTGGCGTGGTGACGATCACCGAACCGACCACCGGCACCTTTTGTGCCAGGGTCAGCTGGATGTCACCGGTACCCGGCGGCATATCGATCACCAGGTAATCCAGGTCATCCCAGGCGGTCTGGGTGACCAGTTGCAGCAGCGCGCCAGAGACCATCGGGCCACGCCATACCATCGGCGTGTTGTCGTCGGTGAGGAAGGCCATGGACATGACTTCCACGCCGTGGGCCTTGATCGGCACGAACCACTTCTGCTCACGAATCTGTGGACGGGTACCCTCGGCGATGCCGAACATCACCCCCTGACTGGGGCCGTAGATATCGGCATCGAGAATACCTACCCGCGCACCTTCACGGGCGAGGGCCAAGGCCAGGTTGGCAGCGGTGGTCGACTTGCCCACACCGCCCTTGCCCGAGGCCACGGCGATGATGTTCTTGACGTTGGCCATGGCTGGCACCTGGGCCTGGGCCTTGTGCGCAGCCACCACGCAATCGATCGAAACCTGGGCGCCAGTGACTCCCTCGAGGCTGCCAATGGCGGTCTGCAGCACCTGGGCCCAGCCGTTCTTGAACAGCCCTGCGGCATAACCCAACTGCAACTGCACGCTGACCTGCCCGCCCTGGATATCGATGGCGCGCACGCAGCCGGCGCTGACCGGGTCCTGGTTCAGGTAGGGGTCGGTGTACTGGCGAAGCACGCCTTCAACGGCGGCACGGGTGACGGCACTCATGGAGACTCCCATTGGCAAACTGAATGTAAAACAGCCGCCTATCCTAACCCGTCAATCGTCAGCAGATGCGCTTGCGGGGTGAAATATCTTCGCCAGCCCTTTATAGTGGCCGATCACCCTCATTTTTACCCCGTAGCCAGATAAGTAGCCGAGCCACCATGTCCGAGCCACGCCAGATTCTCGTCACCAGCGCCCTGCCCTATGCCAATGGATCGATCCATCTCGGCCATATGCTGGAGTACATCCAGACGGACATGTGGGTGCGCTTCCAGAAGCTGCGCGGCAACCAGTGCATCTATGTCTGCGCCGACGACGCCCACGGTTCGGCCATCATGCTGCGTGCCGAAAAGGAAGGCATCACCCCGGAACAGCTGATCGCCAACGTCCAGGCCGAGCACAGCAGCGATTTCGCCGACTTCCTGGTGGACTTCGACAATTTCCACTCCACTCATAGCGAAGAGAACCGCGAGCTGTCGAGCCTGATCTACTCGCGCCTGCGTGAAGCCGGGCACATCGCCACCCGTTCGGTGACCCAGTACTTCGACCCGGAAAAAGGCATGTTCCTTGCCGACCGCTTCATCAAGGGCACCTGCCCGAAGTGCGCGGCCGAAGACCAGTACGGCGACAACTGCGAAAAATGCGGCGCCACCTACGCACCCACCGAGCTGAAGAACCCCAAGTCAGCGATCTCCGGTGCCACCCCGGTACTGCGTGATTCCCAGCACTTCTTCTTCAAGCTGCCAGACTTCCAGGCCATGCTGCAGCAGTGGACCCGAAGCGGCACCCTGCAGGACGCGGTAGCCAACAAGCTGGCTGAATGGCTGGACTCCGGCCTGCAGGAGTGGGACATCTCCCGCGACGCGCCGTACTTCGGCTTCGAAATCCCGGGTGAGCCTGGCAAATACTTCTACGTATGGCTGGATGCGCCAATCGGCTACATGGCCAGCTTCAAGAACCTCTGCGCACGCCGCCCGGAGCTGGACTTCGACGCCTTCTGGAACGAAGGCTCCAAGGCCGAGCTGTACCACTTCATCGGCAAGGACATCGTCAACTTCCACGCCCTGTTCTGGCCTGCCATGCTCGAAGGCGCCGGCTTCCGCAAGCCGACCGCGGTCAACGTGCACGGCTACCTGACGGTCAACGGCGCCAAGATGTCCAAGTCGCGCGGTACCTTCATCAAGGCCCGCACCTACCTGGATCACCTGCAGCCGGAATACCTGCGTTACTACTATGCGGCCAAGCTGGGCCGTGGCGTCGACGACCTGGACCTGAACCTGGAAGACTTCGTGCAGAAGGTCAACTCCGACCTGGTCGGTAAGGTCGTCAACATTGCCAGCCGCTGCGCCGGTTTCATCCACAAGGGCAACGAAGGTGTGATGGTAAGCGGTGATGCCGCGCCTGAGCTGACCGAAGCCTTCCTGGCTGCCGCACCTTCCATCGCCGAAGCCTATGAAGCCCGTGATTTTGGCCGCGCCATGCGCGAAATCATGGCACTGGCCGACCGCGCCAACGCCTGGATCGCCGACAAGGCACCGTGGTCACTGGCCAAGCAGGAAGGCAAGCAGGATGAAGTCCAGGCCATCTGCGCCCAAGGCATCAACCTGTTCCGCCAGCTGGTGATCTTCCTCAAACCGGTACTGCCGGTGCTGGCCGCTGACGCCGAGGCTTTCCTCAACGTGGCCCCGCTGACCTGGAACGACCACCTGACACGCCTGGAAAACCACGCGCTTAACCCGTTCAAGGCCTTGATGAGCCGTATCGAGCCGGCCAAGGTCGAAGCCATGGTCGCTGCCAGCAAGGAAGACCTGCTGGCTGCCGAAGCCAAGGCCCCGGCGGGCAATGGCGAGCTGGCCAAGGACCCGCTGTCGGCAGAGATCGAGTTCGATACCTTTAATGCCGTCGACCTGCGTGTGGCGCTGATCGTCAAGGCTGAAGCCGTGGCGGGTGCCGACAAGTTGCTGCAACTGACCCTGGACATTGGTGACGAGCGCCGCAACGTGTTCTCCGGCATCAAGTCAGCCTACCCAGACCCGTCCAAGCTGGAAGGCCGCCTGACCATGATGGTAGCCAACCTCAAACCCCGGAAGATGCGCTTTGGCGTGTCCGAAGGCATGGTCATGGCTGCCGGCCCTGGCGGTGAAGAAATCTACCTGCTGAGCCCGGACAGCGGCGCCAAGCCAGGCCAGCGCATCAAGTAACCGCCCTGCGGGCCATTGTGGGAGCGGCCTGCCCGCTCCCACAATTACGCAGGCCCCTTCATGCCAAACCCGGACAATCGGCCCGATTCCCGGCTATCGTCATCTCATGAATGACTACATCCTGGTCCTGATCAGCGCCGCACTGATCAATCACCTGTGCCTGCTCCGACAGCCACTCTCCGGGCTGCAACTGCAGGTGCACGGCCTGGCCTGCGCCCTGTGCATCGCCCTGGGCGTAATCGGCGCGCAGTTGCTGGTGCACGCGGTACTTGCCCCGTTGCACATCCACGATCTTGCCCTGTTTCTGCTATTGCCCTGGCTGGCTTTGCTCGCCTGGGGCCTGCCGTGGCTATTGGCCAAGTGGCGCCCGGCCTGGCCTGTAGTGGGGTTGCCAGCGTTGCTGTTGAGCAATGCAGCAGTGCTTGGGCTGGCCCTGCAACAGACAAGCGACGACGGCACCTGGCCAACCATGCTGCTCCAAGGCTTGCTGACCGGGGGCGGCTTCTGGCTGGCGCTGATGGTGTTCGCCGACCTGCGCCAGCGCAGCGCCCACGCGGATATTCCCAACGCGCTGCGCGGCCTGCCCATCGAATTGATCGGCGCCGGGGTAATGGCCATGGCGTTTTCCGGTTTCAACGGAATGTTTGGCCAATGAGCAGCCCCGATCCGCGCCTACGCACCAGCATGCGCCTGGTCTTGCTCGCCTGCACGCCTGGACTGCTGGCGCTGTTTTGGCTGCATGGCTGGGGCATGATGCTGAACCTGTTGCTGTGCGCCAGCGCCGCGCTGCTGTGCGAGGCATTGCTGCTGGCACTGCGCAGCCAATCACTTAGCCAGGCGCTAAACGACGGCAGCGCACTGGTGACCGCCGTGCTGCTGGCGGCCGCCCTGCCCACCTTGGCGCCATGGTGGCTGCCGGTCATCGCGGCAAGTGTCGCGATCGGTATCGGCAAGCAGGCCTACGGTGGGGTCGGGCGAAATCTGTTCAATCCGGCCATGGTGGGTTATGCCTTCGTGCTGCTCAGCTTCCCGTTGCAGATGAACCATTGGCCTGGGCAGGCCCCAGGCCTGCTCGACAGCGTGCAGCAGGTGTTCGCTGGGGGCGAACAGATCGATGCCTGGGCCCGTCCGACATTGCTCGACGGCTTGCGCCACAACCGCAGCCTGACCATCGACGAGCTGTTCGCCAGCCATCCAGGCTTTGGCAACATTGGCGGGGCAGGCAGCGAATGGGTCAACCTGGCATTCCTGCTTGGCGGCCTGTTCTTGATGCAACGCAAGGTGATCAGTTGGCATGCGCCGGCAGGTTTGCTGGCAGGGCTAGTGGTATTCAGCCTGTTGGGCTGGAACGGTTCGGGGTCGGACTCCAATGGCTCGCCTTTGCTGCACCTGTTTTCCGGCTCGACCATGCTGGCAGCCTTCTTCATTGCGACCGAGCCAGTGTCCGGCCCCAGAGACGACTGGGCCAAGCTGTGCTTCGGCGTGGGGACAGGGGTGCTCATCTACCTGATTCGTACCTGGGGCAGCTACCCGGATGGCACCGCGTTCGCCGTCCTGCTGATGAACCTTTTGGCACCGGCGCTCGATCGTATGGCTGTGCGGCGTCAGCAGGCAGCCCGATGAAGCGCGGGGTTCGGGATGTGGGCCTGCTGCTGCTGACTGGAGTATTGGCAGTGTCTGCCACCCTGGCCTGGCGGCAGTGGACCGGTCCGGCCATCGCAGGCGCTGAAAAGCAGCTGCAAAGCCGCCAGCGGCTGGCCGTGCTGCCCGACGGTAGCTATGACAACCAGCCGCTGGAAAGCCCGCTGCCAAGGCCCGCCGCACAGCGGCCCAACAGCCGTATCCTGGCGGCTTACCGTGCCACTTTGGCAGGTAAGCCAAGCGCCATTATCCTGATCACACAGACCCAGGGGTATGCCGGGCCGATCGTACTGAGCGTCGCCATCACCACGGACGGCCGGCTGATCGGCAGCCAGGTTGTCGAACAACAGGAAAGCCCCGGGCTGGGCGACCGCCTGGGAGATCCGCGATTGCACTGGCTGAGTCAGTTCAACAACCGCGATCAGGGCGATCACTGGGCACTGAAGCGGGACCAGGGTGACTTTGACCAATTGGCCGGCGCAACCGTGACCTCGCGAGCGGTGATCGCCGCATTGCAGGATGCGCTGAGCTATTTCGACGAGCAGCGTAGTGTATTGCTGGAGGGCACCACCCATGAATAGGTTCTGCCTGCTGGCCATGAGCCTGGCGCCACTGCTGGGTGCCACCCGAACGCTGGCTGAAGGCGCGGCCATCGGCCTGTGCGCAGTAGTGATGGGGTGCCTGCACCAACTGTTGCTGGCGCCACTGCGTAAACACATGGCCAGCTGGGCCTATGTACTGGCTAGCCTGCTGCTGCTGGCAGCCTTGGCCAGTTGCCTGCAGTTGGCCATGCGGGCCTGGCTGCTACCGCTGGCCATTGCCCTGGGCCACTATCCCGCATTGTTGTGCCTGCAATGCCTGGCCAGTGACCACCTGTTGCCTGACCAACACCGCTGGCGCCTGCTCGCAACGCACCTCGGCGCTGTCTTTGCCAGTTGCCTGCTGCTGGGCGCCAGCCGCCAATGGCTGGCTGACCATGCCGAGCTGCACCTGGCCAGCCTCGCCCCTGGTGCGCTACTGCTGCTGGGACTGCTGTTGGCCTTGTACAATCGCCTGCTTCCGGGCCCTGCCCACCCACATCGTCAAGGAAAGCCCTGATTTCATGAATGCCGCCAAACGCCTGGAGATTTTTCGCAGGCTGCACGAAGACAACCCCGACCCCAAGACCGAACTGGCCTACACGACCCCGTTTGAACTGCTGGTCGCCGTGACACTGTCCGCGCAATCCACCGACGTCGGCGTCAACAAGGCCACTGCCCGCCTGTTCCCCGTCGCCAACACCCCCGAGGCCATCTATGCCCTGGGCGTTGAAGGCCTCAGCGAATACATCAAGACCATCGGGCTTTACAACAGCAAGGCCAAGAATGTCATAGAAGCGTGCCGGCTGCTGATCGAGCGCCACGACAGCCAGGTACCGCAAACCCGCGAAGCGTTGGAGGCGCTACCCGGCGTCGGCCGCAAAACCGCCAATGTGGTGCTTAACACGGCGTTTCGCCAACCGGCCATGGCCGTGGATACTCATATTTTCCGGGTGAGTAACCGCACGGGCATCGCGCCAGGCAAAACGGTGCTGGAAGTGGAAAAGAAACTGGTCAAGTTTGTACCCAAGGACTACCTGCTCGACGCCCACCACTGGCTGATCCTGCACGGGCGCTACGTATGCCAGGCGCGCAAGCCAAGGTGCGGCAGCTGCAGGATCGAAGATTTGTGCGAGTACAAGCACAAAACCTCCGACGATTGAGCCGATTGCCAAAAACCACTCACGTCGATTGAAAAAATCTTTTTTACCAGCGTCTGCTTTCTGGTTATAAGGACGGCCAATGGCCCCTTGGCTTGGAGCGACTCATGAGTACCGATAAAGACGACCTGTCGATCGATGATGATTTTGTTGCCGCAGACGATGACGCGGAGCCACAGGTTGAAACAGCAAAAACCAACCTGAGCAAACGCCGCACCATCGACAACATGCTGGAAGAACGGCGCCTGCAAAAGCAGTTGGCCGATTTCGATTACGACCTGTAGTGCGGGTCCCGTAGTCAAGGACCGATAGCCCTGGCAAAGCCTCCTGGCTGGAGGCTTCAAGGCTTGGCGATCAGTTCAGACCTTGCCGTTGCGCCAGCTCGATCAGGTCAACCAATGACCGTGCATTGAGCTTGAGCAGCAGCCGTGACTTGTAGGTACTGACCGTCTTGTTACTGAGGTACATGCTGTCGGCAATCTCCTTGTTCGAACGCCCTCGCGCCAGTTGTTGCAGCACCGTCATTTCTCGCGCAGACAGGCGATTCACCATATCCGTCTCGCTGCCCGCCCCCCTGCCACGTGACGCATGCAAGGCCTGGTTGGGGAAGTAGCTGTAACCCGACAACACAGCCTTGATAGCGCTGAGCAGTTCGGTAAGCTCCTGCTGCTTGCACACGTAACCCGCCGCCCCTGCCTGCATGCAGCGCATCGAAAAGTTGCCGGGGGCCTGCGACGTCAGCACCAGTACCTTGCTACCCGGGCTGAATGTCGCCATGCGGGCGATCACCTCCAGGCCATCCAGCTTCGGGATACCGATATCCAGCACCACAATATCCGGCAGGTGTTGCCGCGTCAGCTGCAGCGCAGCTACCCCATTGTCAGTCTCCGCCACAACGTCATACCCATGCCGCTCCATCAGCATGCGTACGGCCAGGCGTATGACCGGATGATCATCCACGATAAGCACTTTATTCATGCGATATCCATACATTGTTGTTGCTTTGGCACGCCACGATAACCGACAGGACGCTTGCTGGCGCGGCGATTTACCAGCGAAAGCGATGGACAGAAAAAGCCTACAGAACTTACAGAAACTTCCTACACATAATGACTAGGGTTGTAACAAACAAATTACTTATTACCGAAAGAAACGGTACCACCCACAGACATAAACGTACCAGTTGAATACTGATCTTGAGCAGAGGAAAACTTCCGATTCAAACACGTTGAAAAAGCCATACAACGAGGTTCTCTGACGATCATTCCTCCCCCGGGAAACAATCCAGCCTTTAGTTGAGTACAGCAGTAAGGTAAAGATGGACAAAACCGCTGGAGACGGCCCATATGACCCAAGCACAACCTGTCGCCCCGCTGACGATCATTGCCATCTTCGCGGGGATCATCGAAGCCTCCGCCCTTGCCACACTGCCATTTCTCGGCGAGTCCAGCCAAAAGCTCTACACCTGGTTCCTGGTAGGCTTTCCATTCTTTCTGACGGCACTGTTCTTTCTGACGCTCAACTTCAATTACAAGTCGTTCTACAACCCGCTACCCGACAGCACAGCACAGCCCAACACGCCAGCACTGAACAGTGTGGCCACACCCGCGATTTCCAATGATGCCCGTGAGGCGGTACAGGGCGAGCCTGTCACGTTCATGTTCTCCGGCCCAGACGCCTATCGCATGATGGAGCAGCAACTCTTGCACGCACTTGCCCAACCGCCCGAGCCAACGCGAGTCTGGCGCTTTTGTAATCTGGACAGACGTCAATGTGCGCAGCTTTCGATCAGCGCACTTGAGGGCGATGATGCGAGCCATCGAAGTTGAACGACCCACCTTTGCGCGGGCATAAAAAAACCCCGGACTGAGCCGGGGTTTTCGCACACACCAGCAATCAGAGCAGCGAACGGCCCTTGTTGGCGGCAATGCGCATACGCAGTGCATTGAGCTTGATGAAGCCAGCAGCATCTGCCTGGTTGTAGGCACCACCATCTTCTTCAAAGGTGGCGATGTTGGCATCGAACAGCGAATCGTCCGACTTGCGGCCAACCACGGTCACATTGCCCTTGTACAGTTTCAGGCGCACTACACCATTCACGTTGACCTGCGAAGCATCGATCATCTGCTGCAGCATCAGACGCTCCGGGCTCCACCAGTAGCCGGTGTAGATCAGGCTGGCATACTTTGGCATCAGCTCATCTTTCAGGTGAGCGACTTCGCGGTCCAGGGTGATCGACTCGATGGCACGGTGTGCCTTGAGCATGATGGTACCGCCAGGCGTTTCGTAGCAACCGCGCGACTTCATGCCGACGTAACGGTTTTCGACGATGTCCAGACGGCCGATGCCGTTGGCACCACCGATACGGTTCAGGTCTGCCAGGACGGTGGCCGGGGATTTCTCGACGCCGTCGATGGCAACGATGTCACCATTGCGGTAGGTCAGCTCGATGTAGGTAGCCTGGTCCGGGGCGTTCTCAGGCGAGACACTCCAGCGCCACATGTCTTCTTCGTGCTCGGTCCAGGTATCTTCCAGGACACCGCCTTCGTAGGAGATGTGCAGCAGGTTGGCGTCCATCGAGTACGGCGACTTCTTCTTGCCGTGGCGCTCGATCGGGATGCCGTGCTTCTCGGCGTAGTCCATCAGCTTTTCGCGGGACAGCAGGTCCCACTCACGCCATGGGGCGATGACCTTGACGCCTGGCTTCAGGGCATAGGCACCCAGCTCGAAGCGCACCTGGTCGTTACCCTTACCGGTGGCGCCATGGGAAATGGCGTCAGCGCCGGTTTCGTTGGCGATTTCGATCAGACGCTTGGCGATCAGCGGACGGGCGATGGAAGTACCCAGCAGGTACTCGCCTTCGTAGACGGTGTTGGCGCGGAACATCGGGAACACGAAATCACGCACGAATTCTTCGCGCAGGTCGTCGATGTAGATCTCTTTAACGCCCATTGCCTGGGCCTTGGCACGGGCCGGTTCGACCTCTTCGCCCTGCCCCAGGTCAGCGGTGAAGGTCACCACTTCGCAGTTGTAGGTATCCTGCAGCCACTTGAGAATCACCGAAGTATCAAGGCCGCCGGAATACGCCAGTACGACCTTTTTTACGTCCGCCATGCCATCACTCCACGGGGTTGTACGGAAAGGGACCGATTCTACCGGCGTTGCGGATAAATTTACAGTGGGGCGACAGCTTCTGACGACAAAGCGACAGGAACTTTCGTAGGGGCGACGGGCGGTCGGTTGCGGGATGTGGCATGAGGACCATGGAGGGGCGTCGAGCCGCAGCGTGCATGCCTTGAGGAGTTCAGCGCCTGTGAGATCGAGCGCCGCCAGGTGTCCGCCTCGACACATTCTGCACCTGTGAGACCGAGCGCCGCCAGGTGTCCGCCTCGACACATTCTGCGCCTGTGAGACCGAGCGCCGCCAGGTGTCCGCCTCGACACATTCTGCGCCTGCGAGATCGAGCGCCGCGCGGGCGGCGCTCGATCTCACAGGCGCTGAAAATGTTGTGACGAACCCCTGGTGGCCTTGATGCGAGCCCATGACATGCACCGACCAGATATCAGGGCGCCTTCGCCCCCGGGACGCCCGAGGCAGGTGCAACAACCGGCGCCGCTTGCTCAACCGGCTTTTCCACCGGTTTCTCAACCACCGCTACCCGATCCAGCTCGATATTCACCCGCCGATTACGCGCCCGATTCGACGCACTGTTGTTCTTCGCGAGCGGATAACGTTCGCCATGGAAGCGCACAGTGATCTGCTCCTCCGGCACACCGTTAGCCTTGAAGTAATCGGCAACGGCCAATGCACGGCGGCGTGACAGGTCGCGGTTGGCCAGGCGGTTGCCACTGTTGTCGGAATGCCCATTGAGCTCGACATGATTCACCGTCGGGTCGGCTTTCATGTAATCGAGGATCACGTCCAGCCGCGCCTTGGCTGCTGCATCCAGCTCGATACCGCCCCCGGGGAAACCCACCTGGGTCTGGCGCACCTGGTCGTAGTTCATCGGCAACAGCTTGCCAGCACAGACCTGATAGTCATTGTAGGCTTTGGCGAAGCTGACCGGCAGCACACGCACTTCCATCGGCCTGCCCGCCTCACCGGTGTAGTTGCGCACGACGGTGCTACGCCCGTCGAGCAAGCCGTTGATCAGCCGGCTGGCCTGCCCTTGGGAGGAGCTGAACAGCACGCCACTGCGGGCCATACGCACATTGCCCAGGTTGATATCGCCACGCCCAGGTTGCCACGGCGCTGCCGCAGCCAGCAGGCTGGCGGTGCCGGCACCCAGTGCGTTGCTGTCCGACCGCAGCTGAAACACCGGCTGCTCGCCTGCCCGACGCACGAACGTACCGCTGCCGAAACCTTCGATCGGCTGGCTCAGACGGCACTCGAACTGGTCACCCTCGACCTTCCAGGCAATGTTCTCCATGCGCGTCTGGAAAGTCAGTGCGCCGGCCGGCAGGCTGGCGAACAGGGTCAACAGGGCTAGGTAACGCTGGCGCACGGGCGGCTCCACAAATTCTGACGGCTTACCTGCAGGCTATCGGACGCTGTCCGGAAAACTTGATAGCCGTGCTCGCCCCGGGGTTTTCCGGTAGGATTGGGGCTTGAGTTCGACCCGCCTGGAATCCCCAATGTCCGATCGCCTGACCCTCCTGCGCCCCGACGACTGGCACATCCATCTGCGCGATGGTGCCGTCCTGCCCCACACCGTTGGCGACGTGGCGCGTACCTTCGCCCGTGCCATCATCATGCCCAACCTCGTGCCGCCGGTGCGCAATGCCACCGAGGCCGGCGCCTACCGTGAGCGCATTCTGGCTGCCCGCCCGGCTGGCAGCCGCTTCGAGCCGCTGATGGTGCTGTACCTCACCGACAACATCAGCCCCGAGGACATCCGCGCGGCCAAGGCCAGCGGTTTCGTGTACGCCGCCAAGTTGTACCCGGCCGGCGCCACCACCAACTCCGATTCCGGCGTGACCAGCATCGACAACATCTTCCCGGCCATAGAGGCAATGGCGGAAGTGGGCATGCCGCTGCTGGTGCATGGCGAAGTGACCCGCAGCGAGATCGACGTGTTCGACCGCGAGAAGCGCTTCATCGACGAGCACATGCGCCGTGTGGTCGAGCGCTTCCCGACGCTGAAAGTGGTGTTCGAACACATCACCACCAGCGATGCCGCGCAGTTCGTCACCGAGGCCCCGGCCAACGTGGGTGCGACCATCACCGCCCAGCACCTGCTGTACAACCGCAACCACATGCTGGTCGGCGGCATTCGCCCGCACTTCTACTGCCTGCCGATCCTCAAGCGCAACACCCACCAGGTGGCCTTGCTGGACGCAGCCACCAGCGGCAATCCGAAGTTCTTCCTCGGCACCGACTCGGCACCTCATGCCCGTCACGCCAAGGAAGCAGCCTGCGGTTGCGCGGGTTGCTACACCGCCTATGCGGCCATCGAGATGTACGCCGAAGCGTTCGAGCAGCGTAACGCGCTGGACAAGCTGGAAGGCTTCGCCAGCCTGCACGGCCCGGCCTTCTATGGCCTGCCGGCGAACACCGACACCATTACCCTGGTCCGCGAAGAATGGACCGCTCCGGAAAGCCTGCCATTTGGCGAGCAAACCGTAGTCCCGCTGCGCGCTGGCGAAAAACTGCGCTGGCGCCTGCTGGAGAAAAACGCGTGAGCGAAGACCTTTACGAAGACGACCTGGACACCCAAGGCAGCAGCGGTCCTCGCCATCCGATGGCCGAGCGCTTCCGCGGCTATCTGCCGGTCGTGGTGGATGTTGAAACCGGTGGTTTCAACAGCGCTACCGATGCATTGCTGGAAATTGCCGCCGTCACCATCGGCATGGACGAGAAAGGCTTCCTGTTCCCCGAACATACCTACTTCCACCGCGTGGAGCCGTTCGAGGGCGCCAACATCGAGCCGGCCGCACTTGAGTTCACCGGGATCAAGCTGGACCACCCGCTGCGCATGGCGGTCAGCGAGGAAAGCGCGATGACCGACATCTTCCGCGGCGTGCGCAAGGCACTCAAGGCCAACGGCTGCAAGCGGGCGATTCTGGTCGGCCACAACAGCAGCTTCGACCTGGGTTTCCTCAATGCAGCAGTGGCGCGCAATGACCTGAAGCGCAACCCGTTCCACCCGTTCTCCAGCTTCGACACCGCCACCCTGGCGGGCCTGGCGTATGGCCAGACCGTGCTGGCACGAGCCTGCCAGAGCGCTGACATCGATTTCGACGGGCGTGAGGCGCACTCGGCACGTTATGACACCGAGAAAACCGCTGAGCTGTTCTGCGGCATCGTCAACCGCTGGAAAGAAATGGGCGGCTGGCGCGATTTCAACGATTGATCTGCCAAAAGCATTCGCGAGCGCGTCCGTAAGAGACCTGCACAGTGAGGCATAAAAAAACCGGCCACGAAGGCCGGTTTTTTCATGCACGCAGCAATTACAGCTTGCCAGCGTTCTCGCTCAGGTAGGCAGCAACGCCTTCAGGCGAAGCGTTCATGCCCTTGTCGCCTTTTTTCCAGTTGGCAGGGCACACTTCGCCGTGCTCTTCGTGGAACTGCAGAGCGTCGACCAGACGCAGCAGCTCGTCCATGTTACGGCCCAGTGGCAGGTCGTTGACGATCTGCGAACGGACAACACCGTTGGTATCGATCAGGAAGGCACCACGGAAGGCCACGCCGCCTTCGGACTCGACGTCGTAGGCTTTGCAGATTTCGTGGGTCATGTCGGCAGCCAGGGTGTACTTCACCTGACCGATGCCGCCGTTGTTGACCGGGGTGTTACGCCAGGCGTTGTGGGTGAAGTGCGAGTCGATCGACACGCCGATCACTTCCACGTTGCGCGCCTGGAAGTCAGGGATGCGGTTGTCCAGGGCGATCAGCTCGGACGGGCAGACGAAGGTGAAGTCCAGCGGGTAGAAGAACACCAGGCCGTACTTGCCCTTGATGGCCGA
The DNA here is from genome assembly GCF_001753955.1 of Pseudomonas sp. NBRC 111139. NCBI lineage: Bacteria > Pseudomonadati > Pseudomonadota > Gammaproteobacteria > Pseudomonadales > Pseudomonadaceae > Pseudomonas > Pseudomonas sp. NBRC 111139. The sequence goes on along the minus strand of NZ_BCBP01000027.1, from coordinate 60,301 downwards.
GGCCAGGTTGAAGCTATCGACGATCTCGCCATTGCCCAGCACGGCCGGAACGGTGAAATCGGGGGCTTTCTTACCAACGAGTACGCTCATTGTAATCTCCTGATGAGGGTGAAAAACCGTTTGCCGGGCCAGACGGGCTTGCCCGACATCCAACAAAGGCCGACCATCATACACGGCTTCTCATGACAGGCCGACTCCGTCGACAAAGCGACCACCGGTCGCTCAAGCACAGCACCCTCAGAAAGATCTTTGACAAGCATTCTCATTAACATTAAGCTCCAACCCATCGACCCAACCAGCGATGGTCAGCCCTTATGTATGTGTGTCTTTGTGTCGGCGTTACCGACGGACAGATCCGCGATGCGATCTATGAAGGATGCTGCAGTTACAAGGAAGTGCGAGCCGCCACCAATGTCGCCAGCCAGTGTGGGAAATGCGCCTGCGTGGCCAAGCAGGTGGTCCGCGAGACCCTGACCGAGCTTCAGGTCAGCCAGGCGGCCTTGCCCTACCCCGTCGAATTTACCGCTGCCTGAACGCAGAATTTCAAGAACCGGACCTGGTGTCCGGTTTTTTTATGCCCGCAATTCAACAAGTTAGCGTTGCAACGCGGTTCACAAACATTCTTATTCCTATTAATTTTCACTTAGTATTCAAGAACTTAGGTTTGACACACCTAAGTATCGGGCTCAAACTTCAGTGGATTGACACACTTCTACAGGGCAGGAACCCGACATGAAAGGCGACGTAAGCGTCATCCAGCATCTCAACAAGATCCTCGGAAACGAGCTGGTCGCGATCAACCAGTACTTCCTGCACGCACGCATGTACGAAGATTGGGGGCTGAACAAACTCGGCAAGCACGAGTACAAAGAATCCATCGATGAAATGAAGCACGCTGACAAACTGATCAAGCGTATTTTGTTCCTCGAAGGTATTCCTAACGTTCAGGACCTGGGCAAACTGCTGATCGGCGAGCACACCAAGGAAATGCTCGAGTGTGACCTGAAGATTGAACAGCAAGGCCTGGTCGACCTGAAGGCCGCCATCGCCCATTGTGAAACCGCTGGCGACTTCGGCTCGCGTGACGTGCTCGAAGATATCCTCGAGTCCGAGGAAGAACACATCGACTGGCTGGAAACCCAACTGGGGCTGATCGACAAGATCGGTATCGAGAACTACCTGCAGTCGCAGATGGGCGAAGAGTAACTATTCGCCCCATAAAAAAACCCGCTGATCGCGGGTTTTTTTATGCTTGCCGGAAGATCAGGCTTCAGAAGCCTTGGCCTTGGCAGCCGCTTCCTTGATCAGGGTTTGCAGCTCACCCTTCTCGAACATTTCCAGCATGATGTCGCTGCCGCCAACCAGCTCACCGGCTACCCACAGTTGCGGGAAGGTCGGCCAGTTGGCGTATTTTGGCAGGTTGGCGCGAATTTCCGGGTTCTGCAGGATGTCGACGTAGGCGAACTTTTCGCCACAACCCATCACGGCCTGCGATGCACGCGCAGAGAAGCCGCACTGCGGGGCATTCGGCGAGCCTTTCATGTAAAGCAGAATGGTGTTGTTGGCAATCTGCTCTTTGATCGTTTCGATGATATCCATGTAGCACCTCGGCTGAACTATCCGACACAGTCGTCGGCACGGTGTCGCATTGTATCGGAAAGCCGAGCGCCGTGCTCGGCCTTGCCGTTCCTCAAGCGGCCTCGACCTGCACGGGTACGCCATTGAGCGCAGCGTTCCCGGAAACCTGGTCCCGAAAGCGCTCATCGGTCAGGTCATTGGCACTCACGCCGGGTTGCGCCTGGGCGATCTGCAGGTGCACGCCGTGACGACCATGACCATAACCATGGGGCAAGCTGACCACACCGGGCATCATGTCCTCGCAGGCCTGCACCTCGACCTCCAGTGAGCCAGTACGCGAACGGATGCGCACGCGCTGGCCATCCTGCAGTTGCCGCTGCTGTAAATCTTGCGGGTGCATCAACAACTGATGCCGTGGCTTGCCTTTCACCAGGCGATGGAAGTTGTGCATCCACGAGTTGTTGCTGCGCACATGGCGGCGCCCGATCAGCAGCAGCTCGCCCGGCACTGGGGGCGTCATTTGCGCCAGGCGGTGCAAGTCGTCCAGCAAGACCTGAGGAGCTGCTTCGACAGCCTTGCTGACGGTCGTCAAGCGTCCAGCGAGGTTGCTGCGTAACGGCCCCAGGTCAAGCCCGTGCGGGTGATCGTCCAGTGTTGCCAGGGAGAGCTGCCAAGGCGTTGCTTCACCATAGCGCCCTTTGCGCAGGGCTTGGTCAATCATCTGCGCAGGCGACCAGGTCGGCTTCAACGCCAACTCGGCACGCTTGGCAAACGCCTGGGCCAGGCCGACGAAGATCTCCCAGTCATGCAGTGCCCCCTCCGGCTTGGCCAGGATCGCCCGGTTGAAGCGCGTGACATTGCGCACTGCCAGCAAGTTGAAGGTGCTGTCGTAATGGTCGTTCTCCAGCGCTGAGGTGGAGGGCAGGATCAAGTCGGCATGGCGGGTGGTTTCGTTGATGTAGAGATCGATACTGAGCATGAACTCCAGCCCCTCCAGCGCCGTATCCAACTGGCGGCCGTTAGGCGTGGACAACACAGGGTTACCGGCAACGGTCACCAGGGCGCGCACCTGCCCTTCGCCCGGTGTTTGCATTTCCTCGGCCAGGACAGCCACCGGCAGCTCGCCGCCGTACTCGGGCAAACCCGACACACGGCTCTGCCAGGCGTTGAAATGGCCGCCCGAGGTGGTTGCCACCAGGTCGACGGCAGGCTCCGTGCACAACGCGCCGCCTGTGCGGTCGAGGTTGCCGGTCACCAGGTTCACAAGTTGCACCAGCCAGTGGCAAAGGGTACCGAATGCTTGGGTCGAGACGCCCATGCGGCCGTAGCACACGGCCTGTCCGGCAGCGGCGAAGTCGCGTGCCAGCTGGCGAATATCCGCTGCAGCAATACCACATTGGGCGCTCACGGCCTCGGCACTGAACGGCGCAATGGCCTCGCGCACCTGCTGCAGGCCGTTGACCGGCAAGTGCGAGCCCCGTGCCAGGCCTTCTTCGAACAATGTGTTGAGCAAGCCGCACAACAGGGCTGCATCACCACCGGGGCGTATGAACAAATGGCTGTCAGCCATTGCCGCCGTTTCGCTACGCCGCGGGTCAACCACCACCAGGCGCCCACCACGCGCCCGCAGGGCCTTCAGGCGCTTCTCCACGTCCGGAACAGTCATGATGCTGCCATTGGAGGCCAGCGGGTTGCCGCCAAGAATCAGCATGAACCCCGTGTGGTCGATGTCCGGAATCGGCAGCAGCAGCCCATGCCCATACATCAAGTGGCTGACCAGGTGTTGGGGCAACTGGTCCACTGAAGTGGCTGAGAAACGGTTACGGGTCTTGAGCAGGCCCAGAAAGTAGTTGCTGTGGGTCATCAAGCCGTAATTGTGCACGCTCGGGTTGCCTTGGTAGACCGCCACGGCATTGCGCCCATGGGCTTGCTGGACCGCCCACACTTTTTCGGCTGCCAGTGCGAAAGCCTCATCCCAGCCAATGGCCTGCCAATGCTCGCCGACCCGCTTGTGGGGCTGGCGCAGGCGATCCGGGTCGTTCTGAATGTCCTGCAACGCCACAGCCTTGGGGCAGACATGGCCACGGCTGAACGGGTCCATGGGGTCGCCCTTGATCGAGCTGATCAGGGCCCGCCCGTCTTCCTCATGGCTGACTTCGATGTTGAGCCCGCAGATCGCTTCGCACAGGTGACAGGCACGGTGATGCAGGGTCTTGGTCATGGCCGCCTCTGCCTTGTTGTTGTCGAACAGTGACTATGCGCCCGCCCCCCGCCCCGCGGCCAGTGCGCTTCGCCGCGTGAATCCACCGACATCAGGCGCACGATTTACGACAGCCATTTGCCAAATTGCCAGCAAGCCGTGTACAACCGTCTGTAGCAAATAAAGAACAGCACGGGCCAACGGGTAAAGACACCCTTTGCAATACCCTTTGCGATCACCCCGCTTTTCCCCCCTTGGCTTCAGGCGACATTTACTTATAGTATTGCGCCTTTCCCTATTTCGTCCGCCCCGTGCGGCTTACGCCGCAGGTCACCCCCGTTGTCAAAAAAACCATACGGTCGACCTGCATACCGTTGCAGATAAGGTAGTCACTCATGAGCGCTAGGCACTTTCTCTCCCTGCTGGACTTCACCACCGACGAATTGCTCGGGGTGATCCGCCGCGGCATCGAGCTGAAGGACCTGCGCAAGCGAGGCGTGCTGTTCGAACCGCTGAAGAACCGTGTGTTGGGCATGATCTTCGAAAAGTCCTCGACCCGTACCCGCGTGTCGTTCGAGGCCGGCATGATCCAGCTCGGCGGCCAGGCCATCTTCCTGTCGCCCCGCGACACCCAGCTGGGCCGCGGCGAGCCGATTGGTGACAGCGCCATCGTGCTGTCGAGCATGGTTGATGTGGTGATGATCCGGACCCACGCCCACAGCACCCTGACCGAGTTCGCCGCCAAGTCGCGTGTGCCCGTGATCAACGGCCTGTCCGACGAATCGCACCCGTGCCAACTGCTGGCCGACATGCAGACCTTCGTTGAACACCGCGGCTCGATTCAGGGCAAGACCGTGACCTGGATCGGCGATGGCTTCAACATGTGCAACTCCTATATCGAAGCCGCCAGGCAGTTCGATTTCCAGCTGCGCATCGCCTGCCCCGAAGGCTATGAGCCGGATCAACGCTTCATGGCACTGGGCGGTGACCGCGTGCAGATCATCCGGGATGCTAGGGAAGCTGTGCGTGATGCACACCTGGTGGTCACCGATGTCTGGACTTCCATGGGTCAGGAGGAGGAAACTGCACGGCGCCTGGCGCATTTCGCGCCTTACCAGGTCACCCGCGAACTGCTCGACCTGGCTGCACCCGATGTCCTCTTCATGCACTGCCTGCCCGCCCACCGTGGCGAGGAAATCAGCCAGGACCTGCTCGACGACCCACGTTCGGTCGCCTGGGACGAGGCTGAAAACCGCCTGCATGCACAGAAGGCGCTTCTCGAATTCCTTGTAGAACCGGCTTACCACCACGCATGAGTCAACCCCTACTGCTCAACCTGCGCAACCTCGCCTGCGGCTATGGCGACCAGCGCATCGTCCAGAACCTCAACCTGCACCTGAACGCAGGCGACATCGGTTGCCTGCTGGGTTCATCCGGTTGTGGCAAGACCACCACCCTGCGTGCCATCGCCGGTTTCGAGCCGGTGCACGAAGGTGAAATCCACCTGGCCGGTGAGGTCATTTCCCGGGCTGGCTTCACCCTGGCTCCGGAAAAGCGCCGCATCGGCATGGTATTTCAGGACTACGCGCTGTTCCCGCACCTGACCGTGGCGCAGAACATTGCCTTTGGTATCGCCAAACACCCACGCCAGGCCGCCGTCATCGAAGAGATGCTGGAGCTGGTCAAACTCGGCGGGCTGGGCGGGCGTTACCCGCATGAGCTGTCTGGCGGCCAGCAGCAACGTGTCGCCCTGGCCCGGGCGCTGGCGCCCGAGCCGCAACTGTTGCTGCTTGACGAGCCATTCTCCAACCTCGACGTGGAGCTGCGCCGGCGCCTGAGCCATGAGGTTCGCGATATTCTCAAAAGCCGCGGTACCAGCGCCATTCTGGTCACCCATGACCAGGAAGAAGCCTTTGCCGTCAGCGACCAGGTTGGCGTCTTCAAGGAAGGCCGCCTGGAACAGTGGGATACGCCCTATAACCTTTACCACGAACCGCAGACGCCATTCGTGGCGAGTTTCATCGGCCAGGGATACTTCATCCGTGGGCAAATGAGCAGCCACGAGGCAGTCAATACCGAAGTGGGTGAGCTGCGCGGTAACCGCGCCTACATCATGGCGCCGGGCAGTTCGGTGGATGTACTGCTGCGGCCCGACGATATCGTGTATGCACCGGGCAGCGGGCTACAGGCGAACATCGTTGGCAAGAGCTTCCTGGGGGCATCGACCCTGTACCGCCTGCAACTGCCGACTGGCAGCCAGCTGGAAGCGATCTTCCCTAGCCATAACGACCTTCAGGTCGGTGAAGATGTGGGGATTGCGGTGAAAGCCGATCACCTGGTGCTGTTCCCGGTGCCGGGTAGCGTAGCGGCGCAGTTGCCGCGCCAGGAGAATGGCGTGCGTCGGTACAGTTCCGCGACCTGATTGCAGACCCTTGGGGCCGCGCTGCGGCCCAATCGCGACACAAGGCCGCTCCCACAGGAAATCGAGAACTCCTGTGGGGCGGCCTTGTGTCGCGATTGGGCTGCAGCGCGGCTCCGGATCTCAGCCTCTGCCGATCCCGGCAAACGTGCCCTGCGTATACTCCGCCAGCACCGCCGCTGCCAACTCCACTTCCAGGCCACGCCTGCCGGCGCTGACATGGATAGTTGCAAAATTCTGCGCCGAGTCATCAATGAAGGTCCGCAGGCGCTTCTTCTGCCCCAGCGGGCTGATGCCACCCACCAGGTAACCGGTCGCCCGCTGCGCCGCCGCCGGGTCGGCCATCTCGCACTTCTTCACGCCGGCAGCATGGGCCAGGGCCTTGAGGTCCAGGGTACCCACCACAGGCACAACCGCTACCAGCAATTCCCCTTTCTCGCTGCTTGCCAGCAACGTCTTGAACACCTGTTGCGGGTCGAGCCCGAGCTTTTCTGCCGCCTCCAGGCCATACGACGCCGACTTCGGGTCATGTTCATAACTGTGCACACGATGCTCGGCACGGTGCTTCTTCAACAAGTCTAGGGCGGGGGTCATGCAAGGGCTCCAGTCAGGGACGACTCGGCGGCTACTTTAGGACAATTCCCACATCCCAGCCACCGCACCGCAATCGCGCGCGTCTAGTACAGGGATCAGCAGCTGATTCTAGCGACCATATCGTGACTGACCGTTCACTTTCGACCTTTGACATCAGCGTTTCTTGTCTATATTTTTTCGTTTCTGAATAAGCGGTGCACTTATAAGGTGCATTTCCTACATCACCCGGGGTCAATGGGGATAGACACCGGGTTTTGCTGTCGAGCGCCACGCGCCTCACAACAAAAAAAACGAGGTCATACATGACGACTGCTCTGCGCCAACCCACACTGTCCAGCCAATGCCTGGCCGAGTTTCTCGGCACCGCCCTGCTCATCTTCTTCGGTACCGGCTGCGTCGCCGCGCTCAAGGTGGCCGGCGCCAGCTTCGGGCTTTGGGAAATCAGTATCATCTGGGGCGTGGGCGTCAGCATGGCCATCTACCTCACCGCCGGTATTTCCGGTGCGCACCTGAACCCAGCCGTGAGTATCGCCCTCACACTGTTCGCAGGGTTCGACAAGCGCAAGCTGCCCTTCTACATGCTGGCCCAGGTATGCGGCGCATTCTGTGGCGCAGCACTGGTCTACACGCTATACAGCAATCTGTTCTTCGATTTCGAACAAGCCCACGCCATGCTGCGCGGTAGCGAAGGCAGCCTGGAGCTGGCCTCGGTGTTCTCCACCTACCCGCACCCGTCGCTGTCCACCAGCCAGGCGTTTCTGGTCGAAGTGGTGATCACTGCCATTCTGATGGCCGTGATCATGGCCCTGACCGACGACAACAACGGCCTGCCGCGCGGCGCCATGGCCCCGCTGCTGATCGGCCTGCTGATTGCAGTGATTGGCAGCGCCATGGGCCCATTGACTGGCTTTGCGATGAACCCGGCCCGCGATTTCGGGCCAAAACTCATGACCTTCCTGGCCGGTTGGGGCGAAATCGCCTTCACTGGCGGGCGGGATATTCCCTATTTCCTGGTTCCGGTATTTGCACCGATCCTTGGCGCCTGCTTGGGTGCAGCGAGCTATCGCGGCCTGATTGCACGCAACCTGCCAATGGCGCCTGCCGCGACCCCTGAGACAAATGACATTCGCCAGGGCGATACTCAAGCCAATTGATGCCGCCATCACGCACAGCCCTGACCCCCTATTCTTGCAAGGCCTACGACCATGACAGACACCCAGGATAAGAACTACATCATCGCCCTGGACCAGGGTACCACCAGCTCACGGGCGATCATTTTCGACCGTGACGCCAATGTTGTAGGTACCTCCCAGCGCGAGTTCGCACAGCATTACCCGCAGGCGGGCTGGGTCGAGCATGACCCGATGGAGATTTTCGCCACACAAAGCGCCACCATGGTCGAGGCCCTTGCCCAGGCGGGTATCAGCCACGCCCAGGTCGCTGCGCTGGGCATCACCAACCAACGCGAAACCACGGTGGTGTGGGACAAGGAAACCGGACGCCCGGTGTACAACGCCATTGTCTGGCAGTGCCGCCGCAGCACCGAGATTTGTGCCCAGCTCAAGCGTGACGGCCACGAAGGCTACATTCGTGAAACCACCGGCCTGGTTACCGACCCGTATTTCTCCGGCACCAAGCTGAAGTGGATCCTCGACAATGTCGAGGGCGCCCGTGAACGCGCCGAGCGTGGCGAACTGCTGTTCGGCACCATCGACACGTGGCTGATCTGGAAGTTTACGGGTGGCAAGGTTCACGTCACCGACTACACCAACGCCTCGCGCACGCTGATGTTCAACATCCACAGCCTGCAGTGGGACGACAAGCTGCTGCAAATCCTGGGCATCCCGCGGCAAATGCTGCCTGAGGTGCGCCCATCTTCGGAAGTGTACGGCCACACCAAGAGCGGCATTGCCATTGCCGGTATCGCCGGCGACCAGCAGTCGGCACTGTTCGGCCAGATGTGCGTTGAGCCGGGTCAAGCCAAGAATACCTACGGCACCGGCTGCTTCCTGTTGATGAACACGGGCGACCAGGCGGTGAAGTCGTCCCACGGCCTGCTCACGACCATTGCCTGCGGCCCGCGTGGTGAGGTGGCCTATGCACTGGAAGGTGCGGTATTCAATGGTGGCTCTACCGTGCAATGGTTGCGTGACGAACTGAAGATCGTCAACGACGCCCTGGATACCGAGTATTTCGCCAGCAAGGTCAAGGACAGCAACGGCGTGTACCTGGTGCCCGCCTTTACCGGCCTGGGTGCCCCGTACTGGGACCCGTATGCCCGCGGTGCATTGTTCGGCCTGACACGTGGTGTAAAGGTGGACCACATCATTCGCGCCGCACTGGAGTCCATCGCCTACCAGACCCGCGATGTCCTCGACGCCATGCAGCAGGACTGTGGCCAGCGCTTGTCCGAGCTGCGCGTGGACGGTGGTGCAGTGGCCAACAACTTCCTCATGCAGTTCCAGGCCGACATCCTCGGCACCTGCGTCGAGCGGCCGCAGATGCGCGAAACCACGGCGCTGGGCGCCGCCTATCTGGCAGGCCTGGCCTGTGGCTTCTGGAGTGGCCTGGACGAGCTGCGCGACAAGGCGATCATCGAGCGTGAGTTCAGCCCGCAGTTGGACGAAACGCAGAAAGAAAAGCTGTATGCCGGCTGGAAGAAGGCGGTCGAGCGCACCCGTGATTGGGAAGATCACGAGGCATGATAGCTGTTGGGGCCGCCATGCGGCCCCAATCGTCCACTGGCCGTCATCCCCTTCCTACGGCATCATTGCAGAATTTGTCCGGCAGCCCCAAAGGACCGCCCATGAATCTGCCCCCTCGCCAACAACAAATCCTCGAACTGGTACGCGAACGCGGCTATGTCAGTATCGAGGAAATGGCGCAGCTGTTCGTTGTCACTCCCCAGACCATCCGACGCGACATCAACCAGCTTGCCGAGCTCAACCTGCTGCGTCGTTATCACGGCGGCGCGGCTTACGATTCGAGCATCGAGAACACCGCCTACGCCATGCGTGCCGACCAGATGCGCGACGAAAAGCAGCGCATTGCCGACGCCGTAGCCCGGCAGATTCCCGACCATGCGTCGCTGTTCATCAACATCGGCACCACCACCGAATCGATCGCACGGGCGCTGCTCAACCACAACCACCTGAAAGTCATCACCAACAACTTGCACGTGGCGGCGATCCTGGCCGCCAAGGACGATTTCGAAGTGCTGGTGGCGGGTGGCACGGTACGCCGTGATGGTGGTGTAGTCGGCCAGGCCAGTGTCGATTTCATTAACCAGTTCAAGGTCGACTTCGCCCTGGTGGGCATCAGCGGTATCGACGAGGATGGCAGCCTGCTCGATTTCGACTATCAGGAAGTGCGGGTGTCGCAAGCCATCATCGCCAATGCCCGGCAAGTGATCCTCGCGGCCGATTCCAGCAAGTTCGGGCGCAATGCCATGGTGCGTCTGGGCTCGATCGACCTGGTCGACTGCCTGGTGACCGACCAGACACCAACCCCAACCCTTACCCAATTGTTGAACCAGAACAAGATCAGGCTTGAGGTGGTTTGAGGGCTGGTGGGTGCATGCCGCCAGATGTGTGGCGGCCGTGAGATCAAGTGCGGCGCATCGCGAGCGTGGCTCGCGCCTGCATCGGTTTCGGGCCAGTTATGCCTGAGACAGCGCCCCCCCCATAACCAAAGCCACCCCCTAAATTTTCGGAAATGTTCACTTCGTTGTCATTTGATCAGTTTTTTCTATAGAGACTGACTGGCGACCGGCTTTCTGTTGCGCTAATATTTTCGCAAACGAACATCAATGTTCATATTCGATGTGAACAGCCCCAGGAGGCCTTGCCCGTGTCCCAGCCAGTTTCGTCCCAGCCCCCAACAGCCGACTGCTATGACCTTGTCGTGATCGGCGGTGGCATCAATGGCGTGGGCATCGCTGCCGACGCCGCTGGTCGCGGCTTGAAGGTCTTCCTTTGCGAAAAAGACGACCTGGCCCAACACACGTCGTCAGCCAGCAGCAAACTGATTCACGGTGGCCTGCGCTACCTGGAGCACTACGAGTTTCGCCTCGTACGCGAGGCCTTGGCTGAACGCGAAGTGCTGCTGGCCAAGGCCCCGCACATCGTCAAACCTATGCGCTTCGTGCTTCCGCACCGCCCGCACCTGCGCCCTGCATGGATGATCCGCGCCGGCCTGTTCCTCTACGACCACCTGGGCAAGCGCAAGCGCCTGGGCGCCTCGCGTAGCCTGCGCTTCGGCCCGGGCTACCCGCTGAAGCCGGCAATCACCCGCGGCTTCGAATACGCCGACTGCGCTGTCGATGACGCCCGCCTGGTAGTACTCAACGCCATGGCGGCCCGTGAGCTGGGCGCACACATCCACACCCGCACCCGCTGCTTGCGCGCCGAACGTGTAGAGGGCTTGTGGCAGGTAGAGCTGCAGCACGCCGACGGCAGCCTCCAGACGATCCATACCCGCGCGCTGGTCAACGCTGCCGGCCCGTGGGTGGCCAGCTTCATCAAGGACGACCTCAAGCTCGATGCGCCTTACGGCATCCGCCTGATCCAGGGCAGCCACATTATCGTGCCGCGCCTGTATGAAGGTGAACATGCCTACATTCTGCAGAATGAAGACCAGCGCATCGTCTTCTGCATCCCGTACCTGGACCGCTTTACCCTGATCGGCACCACTGACCGGGAATACAGCGGCGACCCGGCCGCGGTCGCCATTACCGAGCAGGAAACACATTACCTGTTGAAGGTCGTCAACGAGCACTTCAACCACCAACTGAGCCAAGCCGACATCCTGCATACCTACTCCGGCGTTCGGCCGCTGTGCAACGACGAGTCGGACAACCCTTCGGCGGTGACCCGGGACTACACACTCGCCCTTTCGGCAGAAGCTGGCCAGGCACCGCTGCTGTCGGTGTTCGGTGGCAAGCTCACCACCTACCGCAAGCTGGCCGAATCGGCCATGGCTGAACTCAAGCCCTTCTTCACCCAGATGCGCGGCCCCTGGACCGCCAGTGCGCCACTGCCGGGCGCAGAGGGCATGACAACGGTACAGGCGCTGATCGATGCCGTACTGGCACGTTGCGGCTGGTTGCCTGTAGACCTGGCCAAACGCTGGGTGCTCACCTATGGCAGCCGTGTGTGGCGACTGCTCGATGGCGTTCACGGCCCCGAAGACCTCGGGCAGGCTATCGGGGCCGGGCTGTTCACCCGCGAGGTGGACTACCTGCTGGAAGAGGAATGGGCAGAGCAAACCGCTGACATTATCTGGCGTCGCACCAAGCTGGGCCTGTCGCTGACCGCACAGGAGCAGATGGCCCTGGAGGCGTATCTGCAGCAAGCCCGCAAGGTGCGCGCGAATAGCCGCGCAGCCTGATACCGACGGTGAAGCCCTCTTGATCCGTCAAGGGGGCGTATTCGCCCAGCGCTCGTAGGCTTCACGCGCCAACCGCGCCAGCAATGCCCGCTCGCTGCGATCGAAATCAGCCTTCAGTGCTTCACAGCGTTGCAGAAACTCGTTTTCGCTGATCACTTGCTCATCTACCTGAGCCTGCAGGGCCTCCATCCGCTGGTGCAGTGGCTGTACCAGGTCTTCAAATCGCTGCGCATGAAACTCGCGCGCGTATTGCTCCCAGAAAGGCCGCTGTGCCAACGAGGCAATCAGGGCATCCGTCGACTCATTTTGCAGAACCGCGTCCTGGACCCGCAGCAGGTCGCTGGTGGTTACGTTTGCAAAACTTGGGTAGTGCATTTCGTCGAGCTCGATCGGCAAGCCCAGCGGACGCGCAAGCCGCTGTCGGTAAAAAAGCCTTGTCTCGATTTCATCGATATGTGGGGCGTGCTCGGCATGCATGCGTTGCACGTGCAACGTCGCGTGGCGGTCGACCTCGTCCAGGCGAAACAAACCACGCGCCAGGCTCAGCAAACGAGCTTCCATCCGGCTGCCATGAGCATCTTCGACGGCGCGCAGTACCAAAACCCCAATTTCCATCTGCTCCAGCAACAGCAGCAGGCGGTCCTCACAACTGCGCCGGCCAGATGCCTCAAGAAACAATTGATGACGCAACTGCTCGTGCTGCTCACACGTTTCCAGAATCCGCCAGATTCGGCTGCGGTAATGCCCAGGGTGCTGTTCAAAGTCCTCGCCGTGGACGAAGTCTGCCAGAAAGCGGAACATTCCATCTGAATGCGGTTCCTCAAGCAGCGCTGTCCATATGGCCTGCTGGCGATCACGTTCAGCGTCGGCTGTGCTGTTGGCCCAGGTATTGAACAGGTCACTGTCAATGGCGCGATGACGTGCGGACGCTGACCCCCACTGCCCTAGGGTTACACCTCGTGCCTCATCGAGCAGTAATGCGTCAGCTTCGCCAAGTGGATTATCGTGCAAGGACAACTGGTGCACCTGCAGGCGCAGCTGCTGCAACTCTCGGCGCAGTGTGCGAATGTTGTTGTTACGCACGTCCACATGGGCACGAAATGAAATCTGCTCAGGCAACGCCTCCAGGCCGGCAGAGCGCAAGTTGACTTCACGCAAATTGCCCAGGCGCGTCAGTACCGGCGCCCTTCCCAACGGGTTGTGGCTGAGGTCCAGGTACCGCAGCGCACTCATCCCGGCAAGACGCAATTCACCGGCCTCATCCATTATCACGCTGTTGCGGCGCAGGTTTAGCTGCCGCAGGCGGGGCATATGTTCAATGCCGTGAGGGATCGCAGTCAGGCGATTGCCGGACAGGTCGAGCTCAATCAGGTTGGGAAAGCGTCGAAGAAAGTCCGCATTGATTTCACCAAGGCCCAGGTCACTGAGGATCAGCCGTCGCACATGATCAAAGCTCACCCCCTCCGGTAATTCGGGCAGACTCCCGATACGCTCTCCGCTGATGATCAGCGCGTAATCCCCGGCCTCGTCGGTTATCTTGCGCCGCCAGCTTCGCCGTACGGCAGTAGCGACCCGACGGCGGCGCAGCGCGTCCAGTGGGTTACTGGCATCCCTGCGCCACTGGCGCAGGCTCTGACGCAGGCGCGCCAACTGCCCCGTCAGCTGGCTGTAGTGCTCCCACAACCCTACTCGCCGCTCCATGAGGTCAAGCAGATAGGCTTGTAGCTCCCCGTCTGTCATCGTCGGAAACACTTGGTGAATACCACGCCCTATGGCACGCCGACTGCTCTCGCCTCGCCCACTCAAGGCATACCCGATACGCCCATCTCCAAAACGGGTCGGGGGTCGAAGGCCAACGCCCAGGCGGGGCATGCCACAGAGCTCAGCCGCTTGGGTGCGATCCCCGGCAGCGGCCTCGATCAACAACGAGCCCAGGGCGCCTGGACTGACAGCGGCATCGCCGAGATCGGCTGTCTGCGTCTCGTCCAGCGCAGCCAACAGTGCCGCCAGGTAGGGGCCGGATGTACCTTGACCGGCGTAGCGATAGCCGTCGCCGCGGCGCACGATACACCGTACATCCTGCGCAGACTCTGCGCCGATACCGGCCAGATACCGGCCACTCGGGCTACCTTCGCGCAGTTCGATGCGCAGGGTGTCCGGCCATTTCAGCTGACGCTCGAGCAAGCCCAAAGCCAGGCGTTCGGTGTCCGGATTGACGCAACGCGGCAGGCGCAAACCGGCACAGGCCCTGTCCAGACGGCTTTCGCGCAGCGACCATCGTGCACGCTCGGCCACTGCCAAAGGGATCCGCTGCGCGGTGCTGAGTGTATCGAGCTGCGCACCGCTGCATTGCTGAAGCAGCTCACGGGTACAGCGAGCCGACAGGCCGGGGAAAGTGCGCCGCAATATCCGCTCGATGCCATTGGGCTGCACTTGCCGATCAGCAACGTACTGCGCCAGCCGCGGCGCGCTGAAGTCCGGGTGTAATTCATGTGCCTGATAAAGCTCCAGGGCATCGAGCAACCGTGCAGGTGCGCCCATGTGCTCAACGTGTAAACGGCGAATCTGCGCTTCACTCAGCCCTGTCACCTGGAGCAGGTAGTCGCATGTCGGTTCCGGTAGCTCTGCCAGGGGCGTACTCAAACGGCGTACCAGATTGGCCCGCCCTTCCCAGTATTGGGGAGCTTCCAGTTCATGGCGCCAGCCGCCGGCGCCATTCTGCTCGATCACTGGCCGGTAGGCCCTGGGGCGACCAGGGTGCAGGATCCTGGAGCGACCATCCTGCGGATCCTCCATCACCCGATAACGCCCCTCATCGAGGTGCCACAACCATTCCTGTGCGCCGACACCCCGCAACGGTTGGGCATCGTAACCGGGCAGATCCGTGGCCATGAGCCTGACCTTGCCTGCGGAGGTGCACACCGGTGCCAAGTCATCCACGAAGGCCAGACGCTCAAGGGCACGCACGGCCACTTGGCTGCCGGCTGCGATCATCCCGCCGAGCACGACATTCTCGGCAACGTTGAACAGGTGGTTCAACGCCCCTTCGCGATCACCCATGCGCCAATCTTCATACCCTTCATACACTTCGTCAGCAATCTGAACCGCATTTGCCACCAGCAGCACTTCGCCAAGCACAGGCACGAAGGCCCCCGCCACATTCAGCAAGTTCATACCCAGCTCTTTGTAGCCCTGCATGCGCGCTTCGCGGTCTTCGTCATCTTCGACATCGGTGGGCACGGCGAGCACCTTGGCGTCATCCCTGATCTTGGCAAGGTGTTGCCGGCGCAGGTGTACGAACGGTGCGTCAGTGATCGGTGCAGAACGGGCGTCGAGTTCCACCCCGGCTGCCGATGCCTGCGCGACCCGTTCGTTTAATACCCGATAGAAATTGATGCGCTGACGCTCGTTAATTAAGCGCGCGAAAAAGCGCCGATAGGCCGGCGCACGGAAGCGCTTACCGAGGTACTTGTCGAGTGCATCCCAGCTGGCATGACGGGAGACGGGCTGATGAGGGTCATCGGGTACCCAGAGCACCACCGACTCCACTGCGCCCTCAGCTGACGGACGCACTTCCAGCGTCAGCACGCCTTCAACCGGGCGGCCCAGCAGGTACAACTGTCGGGGAACCACAGTGCCAACCAGCGCAGGCACCACCGGCTTTTCGGCAATAAGCGGCAACAGAAAAAAATACGTGCGCTCGTCAATGTCCTGTTTCAACGCAGCGACCCGCATCGCCACCTCGAAATGGGCCTTGAAACTCGCTTCGAACAGCCCGTGCAAGCGGGAAACGGCCTGGCCCGGTTCATCCTCCGGGCCATCTTCAGGCTGTAGATGGTGCGTGAGCAACGCCTGGTACTTGCCCCCTGCGTCAACCTCGCGACATGTGGAGGCAAACGCGTGGAAGCTCATCGGCAGGCGGTTACCGTTGCCATCGACCAGTTCACCTTTGAGCGTGAGCCCGGGGCGTGTCTCCCTGCGATGATAGTTATGCAGCGCCGCCTCCAGCAATGACCGCCTGGAACGACGAACATAGGTGGGCCGCAGCAGCGCAGGCGAAGCGCTGGGCAGCAACAGCCGCTGCGAGACCCTTACCCTCCAGCCCGTCACGTC
This sequence comes from Pseudomonas sp. NBRC 111139, assembly GCF_001753955.1. NCBI lineage: Bacteria > Pseudomonadati > Pseudomonadota > Gammaproteobacteria > Pseudomonadales > Pseudomonadaceae > Pseudomonas > Pseudomonas sp. NBRC 111139. The sequence goes on along the minus strand of NZ_BCBP01000027.1, from coordinate 44,009 downwards.
CGGGTTGCTGAAGCCGCTCTTGCGCAGTTTCGTTTTGAGCAACGCTGCTGCGTAGGCCTGCAAAGAAGGGATGGCCTGGAGGATCGGGCCAAGCCGCGCATTGCAGTTCGCCTGCCGCCGCAGGGCGTTTCGTAACGCATCGAGCCTTTCCGGTTGCGCGTGGTCGACTAGCCATCCAGGCAAGTTTTGGGCAATCAGGCTATCGATGGAATCGTTCGGGGGCCGGTGCGGTGACATCTGTGGAGCTCTCCAGGCAAAGAGCAGAGCACACTACGTCTGCGCCCTTGCCGCGCACTGCATAGTTACCACACGCGATATCTGGATGTGCGGCGACCCATGCGTTCGGATAACCGAACGAGCAAACGCTATTTATTCGGCCTGGCGAACCCCGGAGGGATGTCGAGACTGTCAAGCGCGAGCAATACAAGCGGTTTAAGGTCGACAGCAAGGCTTGGCACGAGTCATGCTCTACACTTGGTAGCCGAATGCACCCGCTTCTTGCTGTATTCGTTGAACGAAGAGTCCGCCAACGGCTCCATAAAAAAAACAAACACGTCGAGGAAAATTTGATGCGTATCGTTCGTCAATTGCTGGGCGCAGCCATCGCGGCTGCAGTCATCGCTTCGCCGGCCATGGCCGAGGAGCTCACCGGCACCCTGAAGAAGATCAAGGAATCGGGCACCATCACACTGGGGCACCGCGACTCCTCCATTCCATTTTCCTACCTGGCCGGCAAACCCGAGCCCGTCGGTTACTCGCATGACATCCAGCTGGCCGTCGTCGACGCGCTGAAAAAGCAACTGGGCACGGACATCAAGGTCCGTTACAACCTGGTCACCTCGCAAACCCGTATTCCGCTGGTGCAGAACGGCACCGTCGACCTGGAGTGCGGCTCCACCACCAACAACGTCGAGCGCCAGCAGCAAGTCGGCTTCTCGGTCGGCATCTTCGAAGTCGGTACCCGCCTGTTGACCAAGGTCAAGGACGGTCAGCCTGCATACAAAGACTTCCCGGACCTGGCCGGCAAGAACGTGGTGACCACCGCTGGTACCACCTCCGAGCGCATCCTCAAGGCGATGAACGCCGACAAGCAGATGAAGATGAACGTGATTTCCGCCAAGGACCACGGTGAAGCCTTCAACATGCTCGAAAGCGGCCGCGCCGTGGCCTTCATGATGGACGACGCCCTGCTCGCCGGTGAAATGGCCAAGGCGCGCAAGCCATCCGACTGGGTCATCACCGGTACGCCACAGTCGTACGAAATCTACGGCTGCATGGTGCGCAAGGAAGACGCTGCGTTCAAGAAAGCGGTCGACGACGCCATCGTGGCCTACTTCAAGTCGGGCGAAGTCAACAAAAGCTACGACAAGTGGTTCCAGCAGCCGATTCCACCAAAGGGCCTGAACCTCCAGTTCCCGATGAGCGACGAGCTGAAAAAACTGATCGCCGAGCCGACCGACAAGGCTGCGGACGAGAAGAAGTCCTGATCCTCAGCAAATAGTGGCCTGGTGCTCACAAGCACGAATCAATTCTGCAGGCCACTCATTAGTGTCTAACCTTTCATCCGAGGGCGCCTTGCGCCCCCGGATGCTCGAAGGTGCCCGTGAAACAACCGTCTGAGGGGAAATCCCGATGAATTACAACTGGGACTGGGGCGTGTTCTTCAAGTCCACCGGCGTGGGCAGCGAAACCTATCTGGACTGGTACATCACCGGCCTGGGCTGGACCATCGCCATCGCCATCACCGCCTGGATCATCGCGCTGCTGCTGGGGTCAGTCCTCGGTGTCATGCGCACCGTACCGAACCGCCTGGTATCGGGTATCGCCACCGCCTACGTGGAACTGTTCCGCAACGTGCCACTGCTGGTGCAACTGTTCATCTGGTACTTCCTGGTACCGGACCTTCTGCCAGAAGGCTTGCAGGAATGGTTCAAGCAGGACCTCAACCCGACCACTTCGGCGCTGATCAGCGTGGTCGTCTGCCTGGGCCTGTTCACCGCCGCACGCGTCTGTGAGCAAGTGCGTACCGGTATTCAGGCGCTGCCCAAAGGCCAGGAAGCTGCCGCCCGCGCCATGGGCTTCAGCCTCCCGCAGATCTACAACAATGTGCTGCTGCCGCAGGCCTACCGGATCATCATTCCGCCGCTCACCTCCGAGTTCCTCAACGTGTTCAAGAACTCCTCGGTGGCGTCGCTGATCGGCCTGATGGAGCTGCTGGCGCAGACCAAACAGACCGCAGAGTTTTCCGCCAACCTGTTCGAGGCGTTCACCCTGGCCACGCTGATCTACTTCACCCTGAACATGGGCCTGATGTTGCTCATGCGCATGATCGAGAAGAAAGTCGCCGTGCCTGGCCTGATTTCCGTGGGGGGCAAGTAAATGGAAATGGATTTCAGCGAAATCATCCCTGCCCTGCCTGCCCTCTGGGAGGGCATGGTCATGACCCTCAAACTGATGGTCATGGGCGTCATCGGCGGTATCGTGCTGGGCACCATCCTGGCCCTGATGCGCCTGTCGTCGAGCAAACTGTTGTCGAACCTGGCCGGTGCCTACGTCAACTACTTCCGCTCGATCCCGCTGCTGCTGGTGATCACCTGGTTCTACCTGGCGGTCCCGTTCGTGCTGCGCTGGATCACCGGCGAAGATACCCCGGTGGGTGCCTTCACCTCCTGCGTGGTCGCCTTCATGATGTTCGAGGCCGCGTATTTCTGCGAAATCGTCCGCGCCGGTGTGCAGTCGATCTCCAAGGGCCAGATGGGCGCCGCGCAAGCGCTGGGCATGAACTACGCGCAGACCATGCGCCTGATCATCCTGCCCCAGGCCTTCCGCAAGATGACCCCGCTGCTGCTGCAGCAGAGCATCATCCTGTTCCAGGACACCTCGCTGGTATACACCGTGGGCCTGGTCGACTTCCTCAACTCGGCACGCTCCAACGGCGACATCATCGGGCGCTCCCATGAGTTCCTGATCTTCGCCGGCGTCGTCTACTTCCTCATCAGCTTCTCCGCTTCGTGGCTGGTCAAGCGCCTGCAAAAAAGGATCACCGTATGATTTCCATCAAGAACGTCAACAAGTGGTACGGCGACTTCCAGGTACTGACCGACTGCAGCACCGAGGTCAAGAAAGGTGAGGTGGTGGTGGTCTGTGGCCCGTCGGGCTCGGGCAAGTCCACCCTGATCAAGTGCGTCAACGCGCTGGAGCCGTTCCAAAAGGGCGACATCGTGGTCGATGGCACTTCGATTGCCGACCCGAAGACCAACCTGCCCAAGCTGCGCTCGCGCGTGGGCATGGTGTTCCAGCACTTCGAGCTGTTCCCGCACCTGACCATCACCGAGAACCTGACCATCGCCCAGCGCAAGGTGCTGGGCCGCAGCGAGGCGGAAGCCACCAAGAAGGGCCTGGCGCTGCTCGAGCGTGTAGGCCTCAGTGCCCATGCCAAGAAACACCCCGGCCAGCTCTCCGGTGGCCAGCAGCAGCGCGTGGCCATCGCCCGCGCCCTGGCGATGGACCCGATCGTCATGCTGTTCGACGAACCCACCTCGGCACTGGACCCCGAAATGGTCAGCGAGGTACTGGACGTGATGGTTCAACTGGCCCAAGAAGGCATGACCATGATGTGCGTAACCCACGAGATGGGCTTTGCCCGCAAAGTCGCCAACCGGGTCATTTTCATGGACAAGGGCAGCATCATCGAAGACTGCACCAAGGAAGCGTTCTTCGGTGACCAGAGCGCCCGCGACCAGCGCACCCAGCACTTCCTCAGCAAGATCCTGCAGCACTGACCCGGCCACAGCTTCCGCTGCCACGGCCCCACCAGGCAGCGGAAGCTGGTCGTAACAAGGCCACTGTGATGAAATGCGATCCCTCGCTACTTCGCCCTGCCAAGCCTGCCGTGAATTCCCGCCTGATCCGTCAATTGCTGTTACCACCACTGATCATCCTGCTGATGGTCGGCCTGGGAATGGCTGGCTACCTGTTCAGCGAGAGCAATGGTATCCGCGCCCTCAGCGAAAACGGCGAACGCCAGCTGGAGCTGCATGCACGCACGGTCGAAAGCGAAATCAGCAAGTACACCTACTTGCCGAGCCTGCTGGAGCTGGAAGACAGCGTCTCGCACCTGCTCACCGACCCGGACGGCGCTTCACGCCAGACGGTCAACGAATACCTTGAAGGCCTGAACCGTCGCAGTCGCAGTCGGGCCATCTTCGTCCTCGACACCAATGGCCGGGTGCAGGCCACCAGCAACTGGCGCGATGCCGACTCGTTCCTGGGTGAAGACCTGTCGTTCCGCGCCTACTTCCAGACTGCCGTGCGCGGCGAGCCCGGGCGTTTCTACGGCATCGGCAGTACCACTGGCGAGGCTGGCTATTACCTGGCCCATGGGCTTGAGGAGCACGGCAAGATCATAGGCGTTGCGGTGATCAAGGTGCGCCTGGACACCCTCGAGGAGCGCTGGCAGCGTGCCCGCCTGGAGGCGTTCGTCAGCGACGAGAATGGCATCATCATTCTCTCCAGCGACCCGGCCCGCCGTCTTAAGTCGGTGCGCCCGCTGACCCCGCAAATCAAGGAGCGCCTGGCGCGAAGCCTGCAATACTACTGGTGGCCGCTGAACGAATTGCAGCCTCTGGCGCGGGAAACCCTGGCCGATGGTGTGGAAAAGCTGACCTTCCCGGCCAACACCGAAACCGCTCATGGAAAACCGCACGAAGTGGCGTACCTGGCGCAAACCAGGCGCCTGGTCGACACGCCCTGGCATTTCACCCTGCTGACCCCACTGCAGGACCTGCGTCGCGAATCCATGGTGCAGGGCATTCTGGTGGGCGTGGCCTTTGCCTTGCTGGCGATCCTCGGCATTGCCTGGAACGAGCGGCGCAAAGTGATCGCCACACGCCTGGCGGCCCGCGAAGCCCTTGAAGAGGCCAACAGCCAGCTGGAGCGGCGGATTGCCGAACGCACCGCCGACCTGCGCGCCAGCAACGAACGCCTCAAGGGCCAGATTCGCGAGCGCCGGCATGCCGAACAGACCTTGCGCCACGCCCAGGATGAGCTGGTGCAAGCAGGTAAGCTGGCCGCCATCGGGCAAATGTCTACCAGCATTGCCCACGAGCTGAACCAACCCTTGGCTGCGCTGCGCACCTTGTCTGGCAATACGGTGCGCTTCCTTGAGCGCGGGGCGCTGGAAACCGCCAGCACCAACCTGCGCACCATGAATGACCTGATCGACCGCATGGGCCGCATCACCGCCAGCCTGCGCTCGTTCGCCCGGCGCGGCGATGACAGCGGCCAGGCTTCACTGGCCAAGGCGGTAGAGGCCACCCTGCAGGTGCTGGCCAACCGCGTCAGTGCCTGTCACTTGCAATTGCACCATCAGTTCGAGGACCAGCAACTGGCCATCGACCAGACCCGCCTGGAGCAGATTCTGGTCAACCTGATCGGCAACGCCCTTGACGCGATGGCCGCGCAACCGCAGCCTGAGCTGTGGCTGGAAGGCGAGTTGCAGGGCGACAAGTACCGTTTGCAGGTGCGCGACAACGGCCACGGCATTGACGCCGAAGCGCGCAAGCACCTGTTCGAACCCTTCTTTACCACCAAACCGGGCGAGCATGGCCTGGGCCTGGGCCTGACCTTGTCGGCTTCCCTTGCCGCCGCCGCCAAGGGAAGCCTCAACGTCGAGCATCCCGCCACCGGCGGCACAGCCTTCGTCCTGGCCTTGCCCCTGGTTTCCCCCCCTAGCGAATCGGCAGAGCATCCATGAACCAAGCGCCTCTTACCGTCCTGATTGTCGAAGACGACCCGCATGTGCTGCTCGGCTGCCAGCAGGCGCTGGCCCTGGAGGATATCGCCTGCGAGGGCGTGGGCAGCGCCGAACAGGCACTGGAACGCATCGGCGACGATTTCGCCGGCATTGTCGTCAGCGATATCCGCCTGCCGGGTATTGATGGCCTGGAGCTGCTCAATCGCCTCAAGGCCCGTGACCGCAGCCTGCCGGTGGTGCTGATCACTGGCCATGGCGATATCGACATGGCCGTTGGCGCCATGCGTAACGGCGCCTACGACTTCATGGAAAAACCGTTCTCCCCCGAGCGCCTGGTCGATGTGGTGCGCCGCGCGTTGGAACAGCGCGGGCTGTCACGCGAAGTGGTGGCCCTGCGCCGCCAGCTGGCCGAGCAGAGCAGCCTGGAGGGACGCATCATTGGTCGCTCACCGGCCATGGAGCACTTGCGCGAACTGATCGCCAACGTCGCCGACACCTCAGCCAACGTGCTGATCGAAGGTGAGACCGGCACCGGCAAAGAGCTGGTCGCGCGCTGCCTGCACGACTTCAGCCGTCGCCAGAGCCACCCGTTCGTGGCACTGAACTGTGGCGGCCTGCCGGAAAACCTGTTTGAAAGCGAGATATTCGGCCACGAGGCCAACGCCTTCACCGGAGCCGGCAAACGCCGCATCGGCAAGATCGAACACGCCAATGGCGGCACGCTGTTCCTCGATGAAGTGGAGAGCATGCCGATCAACCTGCAGATCAAGCTGCTGCGCGTGCTGCAGGAGCGCACCCTGGAGCGATTGGGCTCGAACCAGAGCATCCCGGTGGATTGCCGGGTGATCGCCGCGACGAAGGCCGACCTCGATGCCTTGGGCCAGAGCGGCCAGTTCCGCAGCGACCTGTATTACCGGCTGAACGTGGTCACCCTGGAGCTGCCGCCGCTGCGTGAGCGCCGTGAAGACATCCTGCAGTTGTTCGAACATTTCCTGCAGCAGTCGGCCCTGCGCTTCGACCGCGAAACACCGACACTGGACAGTCAGACCCTGTCGCGCCTGATGGCCCATGACTGGCCGGGTAACGTGCGCGAGTTGCGCAACGTGGCCGAACGCTATGCCCTCGGCCTGCCAGCATTCAAGAAAGGCCCCAGCGGAGGTGCCAACCAAGGCCTGCTTTTTGCCGAGGCGGTGGAAGCATTCGAACGCAACCTGCTCACTGATGCCCTGCAACGCACGGGCGGCAACCTGAGCCAGGCCAGCCAGGAGCTGGGCATGGCCAAGACCACGCTGTTCGACAAAGTGAAAAAATACGGCCTCGGCTGACTTGAACCCAAACTGGAAAACAACGTGGACCTGGTATTCAAAGCGGCCCTGGGCGCAGGCGTGGTGCTGTTGCTGGCGGTGCTGTCGAAAACGCGCAACTACTACATCGCAGGGCTGGTGCCGCTGTTCCCCACCTTCGCCCTGATTGCCCACTACATCGTCGGCAAGGGGCGCAGCATTGCCGACCTGAAGACCACCATCCTGTTTGGCATGTGGTCGATCATTCCGTATTTCGTGTACCTGGCAACCCTGTATGTACTGGTCGACCGCTTGCGCCTCGAGGCATCGATGGCGCTGGCCACGCTGGCCTGGCTGATCGCCGCGACCGTGCTGGTGACTGTGTGGGTGCGGATGCACTGATCGAAAGCAGCCAGCGCAGATTCAGAGCCCTGCGATGTGCGTGACCGCTTGCCTGTGCGCCTGCAAATAAGGCAACACCGCCCCCAGTAACGGCGCCTTGAACGGCTCCTGAAAACGGTGCGCCAACCCCGGGATCAAGCGTAACTGGCTGCCCTGGATATGCGCCGCCAGGTGCACGCCATGCATCACCGGCAATAACGGATCAGCCGTGCCGTGTACCACCAGGGTCGGCACTCGCAACTGGTTGAGCAACTCGACGCGGCTCGGCTCGGCCAGTATCGCCATGATCTGGCGCTTGGCCCCGTCAGGGTTGAACGCCCGGTCGTAGGCCTGCGCCGCCTGCTGCAGCAACACTTCGCGGTCGTCTCGTACCTCAGGGCTGCCCAGGGCCGCCAGCAGGTCGGCCTGCTGCTCGATAGCCACTTCACGGTTCGGCGCGCTGCGCCGGGCCAGCAACTGCACCAACGCCGGGGCCGGCGCCGGCAGCCCCGCCGCCCCTGAACTGGACATGACCAGCGTCAGGCTGCGCACACGCTCAGGCGCCATCGCCGCCAGGTGCTGGGCAATCATGCCGCCCATGCTCACCCCCAATACATGAAACTGGCGCACGCCCAACGCGTCCATCAGGCGCAAGCCGTCATCGGCCATATCAGTCAGCGTATAGGGCGCCGACACGGGCAGGCCCAACTTGTAACGCAACAGTTCGAGCGTCAGGTTGGCGTGCGGTGGTACCTGGTTCCAGCGTGACAGGCCGACATCGCGGTTGTCATAGCGGATCACCCGAAAACCTTGGCGGCACAATGCCTCGACCACATCATCTGGCCAATGAATCAGCTGCCCGCCCAAGCCCATGACCAGCAGCAAGGCCGGGTCGCGTGGCGCACCGACGCTCTGGTACACCAGGCTGACGGCACCGAGTTCGGCACGCTGCACCGGCACCTGGGCGTCACAGCGCTGTTCGGCGAAACTCGCCGGAACGCTGAACAGGAAGAAAAGAAAAAGCCAAAAAGCCCGCATGAAAGAAACACCAGAATGCAGATCCCCAGTAGAGCGCGAGTCTGATGAATTCTGTTCGGGCGCGCTGCCACAGTTCGGTGACAGTTTCATGACTCCCGCCAGGCGGTGCGACGATCGCCCAGTCGACAGATGCCGCATCATGAGAGAAACTCAATTCATTCCCTGTTTCTTCAATTCCACACCCCGGAGTCATCTGTGCTGGAGATCCGTCACCTGAAAACCCTTCATGCCCTGCGCGAAGCCGACAGCCTGGTGGAGGCCGCCGAACGCCTGCACCTGACCCAGTCGGCGTTGTCGCACCAGTTCAAGGAGCTGGAAGAGCGCCTGGGCCTCCCGATTTTCGTGCGCAAGACCAAGCCAATCCGCTTCACCAGCGCCGGGCTGCGTCTGCTGCAACTGGCTGATGCCACCCTGCCGTTGCTGCGCAGCGCCGAACGTGACATCGCACGCCTAGCCGGAGGCACTGCCGGACGCCTGCACATGGCTATCGAATGCCACAGCTGCTTCCAGTGGCTGATGCCGACCATCGACCAGTTCCGTGATGCCTGGCCGGAAGTGGAACTGGACCTGGCCTCGGGCTTTGCCTTCGCCCCGCTACCGGCCCTGGCCCGCGGCGACCTTGACCTGGTGGTGACCTCCGACCCGGTGGACCTGGCAGGCATCACTTATGTGCCGCTGTTCACCTACGAGGCGATGCTGGCAGTGGCCAACCAGCACCCGCTGGCCAGCAAGCCTTACATCGTGCCGCAAGACTTGCTCGACCAGACGCTGATCACCTACCCGGTGGAGCGCGATCGCCTGGACATCTTCACGCGCTTCCTGGAGCCGGCCGATATCGAGCCAGCCGCCGTGCGTACCTCGGAGCTGACGGTGATGATGATGCAGCTGGTGGCCAGCGGCCGTGGCGTATGCGGCATGCCGCATTGGGCGCTGCACGAGTACAGCTCGCGCGGCTATGTGAAGGGCAAACGCCTGGGCGAGAAAGGCCTGTTTGCCACGCTTTATGCCGCCGTACGCACCGACATGCTCGATGCCCCGTACATGCGCGACTTTTTGCTGACGGCCAAGGACACCTCGTTCGCTACCCTCGACGGCGTCAGCGCGGTGCGTTGAGCGCCTGGCGATACAGCGGCAGGATCAAGTCGCGGGTCAGGGGAGCCAGTGGCATGACGGGCGCCTGATCTGCAGCCAGCCAGACCACCTCCTCGATCTCTGCGGCCGGCACCACGGCAGCGGCGCTGTCGACACGGAACAGTTCAGCTTGCACTTCGAAGCCTGGTTCGTTGGCGGCGGGGGCACTGAACTGGCCCAGGTGCATGGCTTGAGCCGGGTCGATGCGCAGGCCCAGTTCCTCCTGCAACTCGCGCACCAGCGCCTGTACCGGCGTTTCACCGGCATCGATCTTGCCGCCTGGCTGCATGAAAGCCTCGGTGCCACGCTTGCGCACCAGCAGCGTGCGGCCCTGAGGGTCGATCAGCAGGGCGGCGGCGATGCGGATGATGTTGGGCATGAAGTGGGCTCGCTGAATAAAATGACCCGCGAGGATCCCATGGGGTCATTGGCCTGACAAGGCCGGTCATTCCTGTGTCGGCCTGGCAGACGAGCGGCCCCTTGCCAACCTGTTGCACACCCTCCATAAACAACACATGAACCTGCCCGCCAAACACCACCCGGTGCTCGAGCTGTTCCACCCTGCCGTCAGCACCTGGTTCCGCCGCCGCTTCGCCACGGTCACCGATGCCCAGGCACAGGCCTGGCCGTTGATCCACGCCGGGCAATCCATGCTGCTGGCCGCGCCGACCGGCTCAGGCAAGACCCTGAGCGCTTTTCTGGCCGTGCTAGATGAGCTGCTGCGTGAAGGCATGAAGCACCAGGGCGAACTGCCCGCACAGACACTGGTGATCTACGTTTCACCTCTGAAGGCCCTGTCCAATGACATTCGTCTGAACCTGCAGGCCCCGCTCGAAGGCATCAGCCAAGCCATTGCAGAGCAAGGCCTGAACGCCCCACGCATCACCACGGCGGTACGCACCGGCGATACTCCGCAGAAGGAACGCGCCGCCATGCGCAAGCTGGCCCCGCACATTCTGGTGACGACCCCCGAATCGCTTTACGTGCTGATGGGCTCGGCGTCTGGCCGTGAAGGCCTGGCCTATGTGCACACGGTAATCGTCGACGAAATCCATGCCTTGGCCGGTAACAAGCGTGGCGCCCATCTGGCCCTGACCTTGGAGCGCCTGCAAGCCTTGTGCAAAAAGCCACTGCGGCGGATCGGCCTGTCCGCTACCCAACGCCCGGTCGAACGGGTGGCGCAGTTTCTGGTGGGTAGCGGGCGCCCCTGCGCCATTGTCGATATCGGCCATGCCCGCAAGCGTGACCTGGCCATCGAAGTGCCGCCGGTACCGTTGGGGGCGGTGATGGCCACTGATGTCTGGGGCCTGGTGTATGACCGCTTGGCCACCCTTGCCCGTGAACACCGCACCACGCTGGTATTCGTCAATACCCGGCGCCTGGCCGAACGTATCACCCGCCACCTCAGCGACCGGCTGGGCAAGGAGGCGGTTGCCGCACACCATGGCAGCCTGTCCAAAGCGCTGCGCCTGGATGCGGAGCAGCGGCTCAAGAGCGGCCAGCTCCAGGTGCTGGTCGCGACCGCATCGCTGGAGCTTGGCATTGATATCGGCGATATCGACCTGGTCTGCCAGATCGCCTCGCCGGGCTCGATTGCCGGCTTCCTGCAACGGGTTGGCCGCGCTGGACACCAGGTCGATGGTGTGCCGAAGGGGCGCCTGTTCCCCACCTCACGCGATGACCTGATCGAATGCGTTGCCTTGCTTGACTGCGTTCGACAGGGCGAACTGGACGCACTGCACATCCCCCGGGCACCGCTGGATGTGCTGGCCCAGCAGATCGTCGCAGAAGCCAGCAACCAGGCCTGGCACGAACAGGATCTGCTGGATTGCCTGCGCCAGGCCACACCTTACGCCGAGCTTGACCAGCACCATTACCAGGCCCTGCTGCGCATGCTCGCCGAGGGCTACAACGGCCGCCAGGGTGTGCGCAGTGCCTACTTGCACCGTGACGCAGTGAGCGGCACGCTGCGTGGCCGACGTGGCAGCCAACTGACCGCGCTGACCAGCGGCGGCACCATCCCCGACAACGCCGACTACGCCGTGTTGCTGGAACCGCAGGCGCTGAACATCGGCAGCGTCAATGAAGACTTTGCCGTGGAAAGCATTGCCGGCGATATTTTCCAGCTGGGCAACGCCTCCTATCGCATTCTGCGCGTCGAGCCGGGCCGGGTGCGGGTAGAGGATGCTCATGGCCTGCCACCGACCATTCCGTTCTGGCTGGGTGAAGCGCCGGGGCGCAGTGACGAGCTGTCTGCCGCCGTGGCCCGGCTGCAGGCGCGAATCGACCAGCAACTGGCGCAGGCAGGCGGCGACACGGTGGAGGTACTGGCCTGGTTGCAGGCGACCTTCGAACTGGACGAAGCTTGTGCGGGCCAGTTGCTCGACTACCTGGCCCGCACCCGTGAAGTGCTTGGCGCCCTGCCCTCGCAGGATACGCTGGTGATGGAACGTTTTTTCGATGAGTCCGGCGGGACCCAACTGATCATTCATTCACCCTACGGTAGCCGCATCAACCGCGCCTGGGGCCTGGCCCTGCGCAAGCGCTTCTGCCGCACCTTCAACTTCGAACTGCAGGCTGCCGCCAGCGAGGACGCCATCGTGCTGTCTCTGTCGACCAGCCACAGTTTCGAGCTGGACGAAGTGTGGCGTTACCTGAACAGCCGCAGCGCCGAGCCGATTCTCATCCAGGCCCTGCTCGATGCACCGCTGTTTGGCGTGCGCTGGCGCTGGAATGCAGGCGTGGCCATGGCACTGCCGCGCTTTGTGGGCGGACGCAAGGTGGCGCCACAAATCCAGCGCATGAAGAGTGAGGACCTGGTTGCCGCCGTGTTCCCCGACCAGATCGGCTGCCTGGAAAACATCGTCGGCGAGCGGCAGATTCCCGACCATCCGCTGGTCGAGCAAACCCTTGACGATTGCCTGCACGAGGCAATGGACAGCGAAGGCTGGCTAGCCCTGCTGCGGCGCATGGAAAGCGGTGCAGTGCGCTTGCTGTGCAGGGATTTGCCCGCCCCCTCGCCGCTGGCTTCAGCGATTCTCAATGCCCGGCCTTATGCCTTTCTGGACGATGCGCCACTGGAAGAACGACGTACCCAGGCGGTACTCAACCGGCGCTGGAACGACGTGCACAGTAGCGACGACCTGGGCGCGCTGGACGCTGATGCCATTGCTGCCGTAGCGGCCGAGGCCTGGCCACAGCCGGCCAATCCCGACGAAATGCACGAAGCATTGATGAGCCTGGGTGCCATCGGTCAGGTCGAGGTAGATGCCAACCCCTGCTGGGATGTGCTGCTAAGGCAGCTGGCCAAGGCCGGGCGTGCCTTGCGCCTGCCCGATGACAAGCTCTGGTTGGCCCGCGAACGCCTGAATCTGCTGCTGGCACTGTACCCCACAGCGCACAGGGAGCCAGCGCTCGAACGGCTCGCTGGCTTCGACCAGCCCATCGAGCCCGACAACGCACTGAGCGAACTGCTGCGCGCCCGCCTGAGCGGCCATGGCCCACAGACCCTGGCGCAAATCGCTGCGCCATTGGGCAAACCGGTAACCGATATCGAACAGGCGCTGGCCCGCCTGGAAGCCGAAGGCTATGTGCTGCGCGGGCATTTCAGCCCAGGTGCAACTGACTTGCAATGGTGCGAACGCCACTTGCTGGCGCGCATCCACCGCTACACGGTCAAACGCCTGCGCCGCGAGATCGAACCGGTCAGCCTGCAAGACTTCATGCGCTTTCTGTTCGATTGGCAGCACCTGGCGCCTGACGAGCGCCTGCGTGGTCCGCAGGCGGTGGCCGAAGTGCTGGGCCAGTTACAAGGGTTCCCCAGCGCCGCAGCGGCCTGGGAGGCGGAACTGCTGCCGGCGCGTATCAAAGACTACAGTCCGCACTGGCTCGACGAAGCCTGCCGAAGCGGCCAGTTTGCCTGGAGCCGGCTGGCGGCAACAGTGGCGAGCAGCACGTTGACCAGTACCCCACTGGTGTTGCTGCCGCGGGACCAGTTGAACACGTGGCGCAGCCTGGCGCCCGCACCTGCTGTCGACGCCCTTGGCCTACGTGCGCAACGTGTGCACGAAGCGCTGAAAACCCAGGGTGCGCTGTTCTTCGATGAACTGGCACATGAGGCACACCTGCTGCCCAGTGAACTGGAAACTGCACTGCAGGAGCTGGTGGGCTCGGGCCTGGCCGGGGCGGACAGTTTCACTGGCTTGCGCAGCCTGATAACGCCTGCAACCAAGCGCAGCTCACGTAACAGCCGCCGAGGCCACCCGCCGCTTTCCAGCAGCATGGCGCATGCCGGACGTTGGGCCCTGCTGCGCCGCAGCGATGCGCCACCGGATCACGACCAGCGCCTGGAGCACATTGCCCGCACGCTGCTGCGCCGCTATGGCGTGATCTGCTGGCGGCTGTTGGCGCGCGAGAGTGATGTACTGCCGCCCTGGCGTGAGCTGCTGCGCTGCTATCACCGATTGGAAGCGCGTGGCGAGATCCGGGGCGGGCGCTTCATTGCCGGGCTGGCCGGTGAACAGTTCGCCTTGCCTGAGGCGGTAGTATTGCTGCGGCAAGTGAGACGACGTGAACCGGACGGAACGCTGCAGGTGGTGAGCGCCGGTGACCCGCTGAACCTGATCGGCTCGTTGCTGCCCGGGGCGAAAGTGCCGGCAGTGATTGGCAACCGGCTTCTGTATCGCGACGGGATACCGGTGGCGGTGCGGATGGCCGGGCGTTACGCGTATCTGGTCGAGGCGTCCGCACAGGAGCAGGAAAGCTGGCGGCAAAAACTGCTGCGCGCCCCCCTGTAGGAGCGGGTTTACCCGCGAATACGGTAGCGGCGGCAACGCTGACCGGCGGGTGGAAATTGGCCAGCAGGCCCGGCCCCTTCGCGGGTAAACCCGCGCCTACGACGGCCTGCGCCCAATCATCAATGTGTGTCCACCACCGATCTGCGTTGCGACCAGGCAATTTGGCTCGGGTCGAGAATGATTTTCGCTACCCCAATTTTATTTTGCAGTGCCCGGCAACTTGGCTATGGTCGGGGTTTGCCCCCAGGCCCTGAGCCTGACCGCGCCATCGCAAGGACCCTGTATGAGCCTGTCACTTCTCAGTCGTTATGCCTTCTTCGCCGCCTGTGTGCTGTTCACCCTGGCGAGCCTCCCCTTCAGCCACCACGAATGGTTGTGGCCGTTCACCCTGACCACAGGCATTCTCAGCCTGATCGGCCTGTTCGACCTGCTGCAGCAGCGCCACGCCGTCCGCCGCAACTACCCGGTTCTTGGCAACATCCGCTATCTGGTCGAGGCCATTCGCCCGGAAATCCGCCAATACCTGCTGGAGTCCGACAGCGATGCCCTGCCCTTCTCTCGCGCCCAGCGTTCGCTGGTGTATGCCCGGGCGAAGAACGAAGCCTCGGACAAACCTTTCGGCACCCTGATCGACGTATATGAATCCGGTTTCGAGTTCATCGGCCACTCCATGCGCCCGGCACCGCTGGCCGACCCGGCCAGCTTCCGCGTCATCGTCGGTGGGCCGCAGTGCAGCCAGCCGTACTCCGCGTCGATCTTCAACATTTCGGCCATGAGTTTCGGCTCACTCAGCGCCAATGCCATCCGTGCGCTCAACCAGGGCTCCAAACTGGGCAATTTCCACCATGACACCGGCGAGGGCAGCATCAGCCCCTACCATCGCGAGCACGGTGGTGACCTGGTGTGGGAACTGGGCAGCGGCTACTTCGGGTGCCGCACGCCAGATGGGCGCTTCGATCCCGAACGTTTCGCCGCCCAGGCGCGCAGCCCTCAGGTGCGCATGATCGAGATCAAGATGAGCCAGGGTGCCAAGCCTGGCCATGGCGGCATACTGCCCAAACACAAGGTCACCCAGGAAATTGCCGAAACCCGTGGCGTGCTGATGGGCGAGGATTGCATCTCACCGTCGCGCCACAGCGCCTTCTCGACACCGATCGAAATGATGCAGTTCATCGCCCAGTTGCGTGAGCTGTCCGGTGGCAAGCCAGTGGGGTTCAAGTTCTGCCTGGGCCACCCGTGGGAATTCATGGGCATCGCCAAGGCCATGCTGGAAACCGGCATCCTGCCCGACTTCATCGTCGTCGATGGCAAGGAAGGCGGCACCGGCGCAGCGCCCGTGGAGTTCACCGACCATATCGGCGTGCCACTGCGTGAAGGCCTGCTGTTCGTGCACAACACCCTGGTCGGCCTGAACCTGCGCGACAAGATCAAGCTGGGCGCCAGCGGCAAGATTGTCAGCGCCTTCGACATCGCCAGCGTGCTGGCCATTGGCGCCGACTGGGCCAACTCGGCACGCGGCTTCATGTTCGCCATCGGCTGCATCCAGTCGCAAAGCTGCCACACCAACAAGTGCCCGACCGGTGTGGCCACGCAAGATCCGCTACGCCAGCGTGCGCTGGTGGTGCCCGACAAAGCCCAGCGGGTGCTGAACTTCCATCACAACACGTTGCGTGCCTTGGCAGAAATGCTGGCGGCGGCCGGCCTGGAGCATCCGGCACAACTGGAGGCCAAGCACCTGGTGCGGCGCATTTCAGCCACCGAGATCAAGCTGTTCTCGCAGATGCATGTGTTTTTGAAGCCAGGTGAGCTGCTGACCGGCGAGGTGAACGGGCAGTTCTATTCGCGGATGTGGCAACTGGCCCGGGCGGACAGTTTCGAGCCGCACAGCGAAGTGGCGGCCTGAGAGAACGCTGGGGCCGCAAAGCGGCCCCACGTCAGGTCAGGAGGCGGTACTCGTCACACCTTGTGCGTCTTTCGGCGCCAGGCGGAACGTGTAATACAGCACTGTCAGCAACACTAGGAACGCCGGGCCGATGTACAGGGCCACACGCGTGTCCTCGAAGTACGCCATCAGCCCGACCACCAGCACCAGGAAGGCCAGTGCCAGATACGAGCTCAGCGGCCACAGCCACATGCGGTACTTCAGTGCCTTGCGCTCGGCCGTGGTAAGACCGGCACGGAACTTCAGCTGCGCCAGCAAGATCATCACCCAGGTCCAGATCGCACCGAAGGTGGCGATCGAGGTCACCCAGACGAAGACCTTTTCTGGCACCAGGTAGTTGGCCAGCACGCCCAGCAGCAACGCGCCGATCGACAGCAGCAGCGCATTGCGTGGCACGCCGTTCTTCGAGGTGCGGGCAAAGGCCGCCGGCGCCTGGCCGTTCTGCGCCAGGCTATAGAGCATGCGCCCGGTGCTGAAGATGCCGCCGTTGCACGACGAAAGCGCCGCCGTGATGACCACGAAATTGATGATGCCGGCAGCGGTCTTGATGCCGAGGCGCTCGAAGGTCATGACGAACGGGCTGCCCTGGCTACCGATTTCGTTCCACGGATAAATCGACAGGATCACGAACAACGCGCCGACGTAGAACAGCAGGATGCGCCAGAACACCGAGCCGATGGCCTGGGGAATGGTCTTTTGCGGGTTGCGTGCTTCACCGGCGGTGAGGCCGATCATTTCCACACCCAGATAGGCGAACATCACCATCTGCAGCGACATCAGCACGCCGGTCACGCCATTGGGCATGAAGCCGCCGTTGCTCCACAGGTTGGAGATCCCCACTGCCACACCGTCATTGCCAAAGCCGAAGGCAATGATGCCGATGCCGCCAAGCACCATGGCGATGATGGTGACGATCTTGATCAGCGCGAACCAGAACTCGAACTCACCAAAAGCCTTCACCGCCACCAGGTTGACCGCGCCCATGCTGCCCAGCGCCGCCAGGGCCCAGATCCAGCGCGGAACGTCGGGGAACCAGATGCCCATGTAGATGGCCACTGCCGTGATTTCGGCAACACAGGTCACCAGCCACAGGAACCAGTAGTTCCAGCCGGTCAGGAAGCCTGCCAATGGGCCGAGGTAATCCTGGGCATAACGGCTGAACGAGCCGGCGACGGGGTTGTGCACGGCCATTTCACCAAGGGCGCGCATGATCACCAGGATGGCCAGGCCGCCGATGATGTAGGACAACATGATGGCCGGACCGGCCATTTCGATCGCCTTGGCCGAACCGAGGAAAAGACCGACACCGATACAGGCGCCCAGCGCCATCAGGCGGATGTGCCGTTCGCCCAGTTCACGCTTGAGCGGGCCGCCTTCTGTGGCCTGGCCGTGGGCAGAGTGGTTGCCGACTGGCATAGCAATACAACCTCATTTTGTTATTGGATTTGACCTTCGTGCCGCCGCGACCAAGCCGATAGGCGTGGCATTGGCTTGCCAGGCTGGCCTTGTGGACCGGCCCGTATGCCGGAGTAGAGCGCCCGGCAAGGCGAAGGGGGCGAGCAGTATAGGAAGACCGTTGTAGGAGTTTTCACTGTATATATGCAGAAATTTGGCTAGAACTCTGGGGCCGCTACCCGCCCCAAAAATCGCCGGGGCACCATAGCAACATCGGCCGTTGAAGGAACCCACACCAAAGCCGCATAGCCCCTCACCACTTTCCTTCTTCTTACAAATTTTTCACCCTATCCACTCAACGTCTAAGCTTCAGACAAGCAAGACGAAAATACTTGGCCGGATAGAAGACTATGGGCGCACTGTGGCAATCGGAACCAAGCAGAACGGAAGCACCCGAGATACCTCCGGCCGAGACGCCACAACCCAAGTCCCCCCGTCAGCGTCGGCTATGGTGGCGGCTGATCATCCTCATCCTGCTGGTGGCACTGGTAGCCATAGGTGTTGCCGCGTATGACGAATTCCGTACCTCTGAACTGCAATCGCGCGAGTTCAGCAAACTGGCCGGTACACTGACCTATTCACTGCAACCCGGTCCCAGCGATGCCATCATCTACCCCGGTGATGGGCCGTTCGACAAACGCCTGGGCTACAGCGCCCTGGGTGAATTCCTGCCACGCCTGCTCAAGCGCGACTACCTCATCAGTGAACAGGTGAAGTTCTCACCCGCATTGATGAACTACGTCGATCATGGGCTGTTCGCGCCCTATATCGAGAAAATCCAGGCCGGCCTGTCGATCACCGACTGCCGCGGCGACACGCTGTACCAGTACAACTACCCCCAGCACCTGTACCCGGACTTTGCAGCGATCCCTCCCGTGATGGTCAACAGCTTGCTGTTCATCGAAAACCGCGACCTGCTGGATACCCAGGACCCACGTAACAACCCGGCAGTGGACTGGCCACGCTTTGCCAAGGCCGCCTACAGTCAGGTCGCCAAGTACCTGGCCCTGCCCGGCCAGTCTGCCGGCGGCAGCACCCTGGCCACGCAGCTGGAGAAATATCGCCACTCACCCGACGGCCTGACGGTGTCGGGCGCAGAGAAAATCCGGCAGATGATTTCTGCCAGCGTGCGTGCCTACCAGGGCGGCCCCGACACCACCGAGGCACGCCAGCGCATCGTGCGTGACTACCTCAACAGCGTACCGCTGTCGGCTGTGCCTGGGCATGGTGAGGTACATGGCATGGCCGAGGGCCTGCGGGTGTGGTACGGCGCCGACTTCGACCAGGTCAACCAGGCCCTGAACGCCACCGCCACCGACCCCGAGAGCATGGCCGCACGCGGCCTGGCCCTGCGCCAGGTGCTGTCGCTGATGATTGCCCAACGCCGCCCCTCGCATTACTTGTCCAAGGGCCGGGTCGAGCTGGCCGAACTGACCGACGCGCACATCCGCGTGCTCGCCGCCAACAAGGTCATCGATCAGCCACTGGCCGATGCCGCGCTGGCCAGCAAGGCGGTGTACCGCGACTGGGTCGCGCAGCCGACCATCGTACCGATCATTACCAACAAGGGCATCAGCCTGGCACGCAACCGCCTGTCGGCCATGCTCAATCGCCCGCTGTACGACCTCGACCGCCTCGACCTGTCAGCCACCAGTACCTTGCAGGCCGACCTGCAGTTGCAGATCAGCCAGTACCTGAAAAACCTTGCCGACCCGGAGTTTGCCGCACAGATCGGCCTGATCGGCGAGCGGCTGCTCACTGCCAAGACCACCGACCAGGTGAGCTACAGCTTCACCTTGTTCGAACGCACCGCCGATGGCTCGCGGGTCCGGGTGCAGACCGACAGCACCAACCAGCCCTTCGACATCAACGAAGGCAGCAAGCTGGAGCTGGGCTCAACCGCCAAGCTGCGGGTACTGACCACCTACCTTGAAATTATCGCCGAGCTGCACGACAAGTACGCCGGCAAACCTGCCGCCGAGCTGAAGAAGGTCGAAGTGGCCGAACTCGACCGTATCACGCAATGGTCGCTGGAATGGCTGGCGCTGAACAGCAAGAACCAGAGCCTTGACGCCATGCTCGACGCCGCGCTCGAGCGCAAGTACTCGGCCAACACCGGCGAAGCGTTTTTCACCGGTGGCGGGATGCATGTATTCAACAACTTCCGCAAGGAAGACAACAACCGCAACCCGACACTCAAGGATGCACTGCGCGAGTCGATCAACCTGCCGTTCATCCGCCTGATGCGCGACCTGGTGCGCTACGTGACTTACCAGCAGCCGTACAACCGCGTGCCGCTGCTCAAGGACGATGCCGACCCGCGCCGCCAGGAATACCTTGCGCGCTTTGCCGACAAGGAAGGCACCAACTACCTGATGCGCTTCTGGAAGAAGTACCAGCGTAAAACCTCGCAACAACGCCTGGACACCTTCCTCGACAGCATGCGCGTGACCCCGCAGCGGTTGGCGGCGGTACACCGCTACCTGTTCCCCGAGGCAGGCCAGGAAACCTTCAACGCCTTCGTGCGTGCCCACCTCAAGGGCGACAAGGCCGTGTTGGGCAAACTGACCGATGGCCGTCTGTCAGAGATGTACGCAGCTTACGGCCCCGGCAAGTACGACCTGCCTGATCAGGGTTACATCGCCAAGGTCCACCCGCTGGACCTGTGGCTGCTTGGCTACCTGCTGAAGAATCCAAGCTCGACACTGACCGAGATGATCAACGCCAGTCGTTTCGAACGCCAGGAGGTATACGGCTGGCTGTTCAAGAGCCGCTACCAGGGCGCCCGTGACAGCCGCATCCGCACCATGGTCGAAATCGAAGCCTTCCTCGACATCCACCAACGCTGGAAACGCGTGGGCTATCCATTCGACCACCTGGTGCCCTCATTGGCCACCGCCATCGGCAGCTCCGGCGACCGCCCCGCTGCCCTCTCCGAACTGGTCGGGATCATCCAGAACGACGGTGTTCGCCTGCCGACCCTGCGCATCGACACCCTGCACTTCGCAGCCAACACACCCTACGAGACCAAGTTGATCACAGACCCGGACCGGGGCGTGCGAATTCTGCCAGTCGAAGTGGCGCGTGCACTCAAAGGCGCCATGTCGCAAGTGGTCGATGCAGGTACCGCGCGGCGTATTTCCGGCAGCTTCAAGCTGCAGGACGGCACCCCACTGGTGATGGGCGGCAAGACCGGTACCGGCGACAACCGAATCGAGAGCTTTGGCGCCGGCGGCCGGCTGATCGGCTCGCGCTCGCTAAACCGCACCGCCACCTTCGTGTTCTTCCTCGGCGACAACCATTTCGGCACGCTGACCGCCTTCGTGCCGGGTCGCACGGCAGAAGCGTTCAAATTTACTTCGGCGCTGCCAGTGCAGGTGCTCAAGGGCATGGCACCGATCCTCATGCCATACCTGCAGCCTGGCAATCCGAATGAGTGCAAGCCGCCACAGGTTGCCCTGCACACACCACCACCGACAGGGAACACATCGACGCAGTAGATGATAATCATGAGCATTAAAGGGCTTGTCTTTAGATATATCTTGAGTAATATCTTAAGATATATCGCAAACGACGGAGCCCTATCCTTATGCGCGAACATCCCCCTCATGATCCCTTCGAGCGGCGCCCCGCCCGTGGCGAGCGCGGCCCGCGTGTCTTCGCCCCGGGTGACCTCAAGCTGCTGATGCTGGACTTGCTGGCCGAGCAGCCCGGCCACGGTTACGACCTGATCCGCCAGATCGAAAATCTGTTCGACGGCAGCTACAGCCCAAGCCCTGGAGTGATCTACCCCACGCTGAACTTCCTCGAAGAGGCCGAACTGATCAGCGGCCAGGTACAAGGCAGCAAACGCCTCTACGCCATCACCGATGCCGGCCGCAGCGCCTTGGCGGATCAGGCAATAGCCCTGGATGGCGTGCGCATGCGCATCGAGGTCAGCAAACGCGCCCTGCGCGGCCACGACCGCCCGCCAGAGATTCATGAAGCGGTCGGCAACCTGCGCCATGCACTGCACATGCACAGCGGCCGCTGGACAGTGGAAGAAATCGAACGGGTCCGTGACCTGCTCAACCATACCGCCAAGGCCATCGCCTCCGGGCCCACCGAACCTTTCAGGGAGACGCCCCATGAGTGACACCATTCACCGCGTAAACCACGAGATCCGCCAGCGCCGTCTGCAGGTGCTGCGGGTCACCGAGCTGACCCCGCGCATGCGCCGCATCACCCTGGGGGGTGCCGAGCTGCAAGGCTTTACCAGCGTGGGCAGCGACGACCATATCAAGCTGCTGTTCGCCGAAACGCCGGAGCAACAACAGGCCATCGAGGCCCGCAACCTGGGCAAGGACGGTGGCGCGCGGCCCACCATGCGCGAGTACACACCACGGCGCATCGACCTGGTGGCACATGAGCTGGACATCGACTTCGTGCTGCACGGCGACGGCCCTGCCTCTACCTGGGCCGCGCAAGCCGCGCCCGGGCAAACCCTGGACATCGCAGGGCCACGGGCCTCGCTGGTGGTGCCGGATATTTTCGACAGCTACCTGCTGATCGGTGATGAAACTGCCATCCCGGCCATTGGCCGTCGGCTGGAGGAGTTGCCGGCGGGCCGCCAGGTGCTGGCAGTCATCCAGATCGAAGACGAGCACGAGCGCCAGCCGCTGCCAAGCAAGGCGCAGGTGGAAGTGATCTGGGTACGTCGCCAAGGGGAAGACTTGTTGGAGCTGGTGCGGAACCTGAGCTTGCCGCAAGGCCAGCTGTATGCCTGGGTAGCGCTGGAAAAAGCCCTGACTCGCCAGGCCAAGGCGTTGTTGCTGGAGAAAGGGGTAAAGGAAGACGCGCTAAAGGCTGCAGCCTACTGGCGGGCCAACGGGACTGCCGACGACGAGTGATCGTGATTGCCTGATCTGCCGTCTTCGCGGGCAAGCCCGCTCCTACACTGATCGGGGATGGACACAACTCGGCGGTTGGACACAAATCGGTGGTTGGGCACAAATCGGTGGTTGGGCACAAATCGGTGGTTGGACACAAATCGGCGGTTGGGCACAAATCGGCGGTTGGACACAGGCCGTTGTAGGAGCGGGTTCACCCGCGAACACCGGCGCAGCCGGTGCCACGCAACGCGCCGCCTGCTTCGCGGGTATGCACCATCGATACGACCAAGCGCTTCAGCCCCGAGCACCTCAGAAAAGCTCGACCGCTCGCAGCGTACCTACAGGAGGCCGCGCCACGTTGTTGCTTACCAACGAAGGTCTCGCTGCCCCGCCAAGGCCTGCGGCCCAAGCCATTGGGCCCCACGCAACAATGGCGTCAACTGCGCTTCAGGCTGCAGCTGGAACACCACCTGCGCCTGGCGTCCTGGCAGGTCGGCATCCACGGCCAGTTGATGTTGCCCTTGCTGCGCCAACTGCCCGCGCAGGTGCCAGCCACTGCGGCAATCCATTTCCAGCCAGCCGTGCCCAAGGCCTAGGGACCAAGGGTCGCTCAGGGCAAGGTCGGTTACGATCACGCGGCCTTCACTGGCCTGGCATTGGCGCCCTGTCCCCTGCATCCTCAACACACCCTGCCACTGGCCGGCCAGGCGGTAATCCGTCGAGACCGTCGCCAAAGGCCCCTTGGCTGATGCCTCCAGCCGCCAACGCCAGGGCCAGCCTTCTGCACGCAACTGCCAGGCCTGCCCCTGGAACCCCACTTGCGCATTCGCCTGCAAGCGCCAGGGCTGCAGCGTCCAGCGCAAAGGCCCGACCGGCCCCCATTGTTGTGCCTGCCCTTGCCAGAGGCTTCCACCGACATCGCGTACCGGCAGGCCGAACGCACGCACCACCCAATTGGCCGGAAGCTCGATAAACAGCGTGAGCACGAATACCAGTAACACCCAGGCCATTGCTGCACTGCGGCTCATGGCTGCACCACCAGATCAAATCGCAAACCCTTGCCCTGCTGCTCCAGTCCCCATTGCAACGGCAGTGCGCCTTCTGCACGCAGGCTCTGCACCCAGCCTTGCAGCATGCGCTCATCGGCCACCTGCCCGCGCAGTTGCCAGGCCTTGCCTTGCGTATCGACTTCGGTCAGTTCAACCCCACGGGCCTGGGCCGACTGACGTAGCCGCTCCAGGTTCAAACCGGGCCCGCCTTGCAGGCTGGCCGCCTGTTCGGCCAGCACACGCCACTGGCCAAGCACGCGCCATTGCGCAACGCCTTCGCGCAGGGCCAGGAAGGCCAGCAGCAGGGCGATCAGTCCCCAGGCGAACGTGAAGCGATGACGCTGTAGCCAGTCCCGGTTCATGAGGCTGCTCCCAGGTCGAAGATCACTTGGCCTTCTTGAACCTGCACTGTGGCGCCAGCGGCAGCCGCCATATCACGCCATGGCGGCGCACTGCCCTCGCCCTCCAGGCGCAGGTGCCAACGCTGACCATCGAAGCGCACCGCTTGCAGGCGCAAGCCGGGGTTGGCACGCAGCCAGGTCTGCAAGCGAGCCTGCAGGTCGTCTAGCTGACGTGTACGCAGTTGCTGCTGCAGTACGCTCTCGCGCAGGCGCTTGAGGGCCTGTGCCGCGTGCCGAGGGCTGGCCTGCTCGCCGGTCACGGCAACGACCTGGTTGCGCCAGAGTTGCGCCTGACGCCATTGCTGGCTCACCCACAGGCCACCCCAAACGGTGGCCAGCACCAGGCAAGCTGCCAGCAGCCGCTGCTGCTGGCGGGACGCCGCCGGCAACGAGCGCACCTTGCGGGCGCGGTCGAACAGGCCGGGCAGTGTGTCGAGCGGCGCAAATACGGTTGGCCAATTGCCGCTCAGCGACGTCTTGTGCAGCCCTGCCCACGGTGGCTGCGGCACGCCACCCAAGGCATCAGGCCACGCCAGCCAGTGCTCCTGTCCATCTTCGGCCAAGCCTTTGTAGAGCAACATGCCGGGGGTGCGTTGCCATTGCCAGGCGCATCCTGGCTCGGGCGATGGCAGCAGCTGCAGCTCCGCCCAGCAACGTACCGTCTGCAAGCCCCATTCGGCACATTGGCCACGCCAGTCATCCAGCTGCTGACGCGCCACTACCAGCAGACGAAGGTACCCGGGTTCACGGGCCAGGCAAGCACAGGCCACCTCATGCGGGGCCTGCAGCAAGCGATCCTCAAGCAGCAAAGGCCACTCTTCGCGCTTGAGCCCGGGCGGGGCCGGCACGCGAAAATGGCTGCACGCCTCGGCAGGCAGGACCAGCGCAACATGGGCCTGCGGGTTGGCCGGTGGCTCGCCCTGCCCCTGGCTTTGCAAAATACCGTCCTGGACCAGCGCCCAATGCCAGACAGTACCCGGGCGCACCAGCAGCCACGCCTGGGCCGGCATACGCCGCCGCCATTCAAGTTTCATGAGCGCCCCCATGGAAGGGCGAAGGTGCAGACATAGGGGGCTCCATCACGCAGCAGTTCCAGACGCACACCACGGCCTGGGTGCACCGGTTGGTCAGAAGGCCAGGCCAGCCAGCGGCCGCCCTGGTAGTACAGAACGTTCATGGCGCTGACCTGGTCGAGTCGTTCGCGCTGTACCCAGCGCGGGGCGACAGCGGCGTACAAGTCCGCCGAGCTTTCCAGCAGCAGGCGTTGCTCGCGGGCCTCGAACCGCAGGCGCTGGCGTTGCAGGCGCGAGCCACCTTCGGCTGCCGGCAGGCCGGTGCTGGCGACCCACAGCAACTGGTTGCTGGCGGGCTGCCAGTCCAGCCAACGGCTGGCCAGCGGCAGACGCTGGTCATAGACACGGCGCAACACCGGGCTGTCGAAGCGCCGCTCCAGGGCCAGGCAAAAGTCCAGCACCGAGGTTTGCCGAATGGTGTCCTGCAGGCGTTCGCGCACCTTCAGCCAGCCGTTGACCAGGGCGGCCAGCATGATGCCGAGCACGGCTGTCAGGGCCAGCGCGACCATCAGTTCGATCAGGGTCAGGCCGGTTTGGCGGTGTTTCATGGGCGCTCCAGAAACACGGTGTACTGGCCCAACGGCAAGCGCTGGTCGCGGTCGGCGAACAGCTGTAGCTCGCCACGGCGCAGGTCTCGCACGCCAGTGCGGCGCAGTTGCAGTTGCCAGTGACACCGTTGGCCACCTTGGCCGAGCTCGCCGGCTACCTGGTTTTCGGCAGGCCAGTACTGCTCGACGGCAAAGCGGGCTTGCAGCTCACGCGCGCACAGCAGGCCAAGGCGGTGCTGTTGCAGGTTGTCCTGAACGGCCAGCCGCTGGCGCAGCACCTGGCTGGTGATCACCGCCAGCACGGCAGCGATTGCCAGGGCTACGGTCACCTCCAGCAGAGTGAAACCACGCTGTGCTTGCTTCATGGCACGACCCACATGCCATCGGTGCGGCTCCAGGCCCATTGCTGACTGCCATCGGCCCAGCGCCAGCGCACACTACCCGCCTGCGCCCAGCCATGCGGCGTGAACAGCACGCGCGGTTGCGGGCTGGCCGGCCAGTCCGGGTGCAGGCCCTTGGGCCAGTCGCCGAGCGGGACCGCTTCGACCACCCAGGCATTGCCCTCGCGGCGGACGAACTCCGGGCGCTGGCCATTCCAGCGCAACCCGCGCAGTTGCCCCGCATGCCGGGCCAGCGCGGCCTGGCCGCGGACCTCGACCGCCAGCCGTTGCAGGGCCTGCTCGACACTGGCCTGGCCGTTGCCAAGGCCGGCCACCGCCAGCCCGGTCATCAGCCCGGCAATGGCCAGTACCACCAACAGTTCGATCAGGCTGAAGCCGCGCTGATGACGCACCGTTACAGCGCCCAGTTACCCAGGTCGGCATCCTGGCCTTCGCCACCCGGCAGGCCATCGGCACCCAGCGAGTACACATCGACCCGGCCATGTTCGCCGGGCATGCGGTACTGGTACGGGGTGCCCCACGGGTCCTCCGGCAGGCGACGCACGTAGCCATCACTGCGCCAGGCCCGAGGCACTGGCTCCTGAGCCGGCTTTTTCACCAGCGCGGCCAGGCCCTGTTCGCTGCTGGGGAAGCGCAGGTTGTCCAGCCGGTACATGTCCAGCGCCTGCTCCAGAGTGGCCAGGTCGGCCATCACCTTCTGCTTCATGGCCTTGTCCTGGTTGCCCAGCACGCTGGGCGCGACCACGGCGATCAGCAGGCCGATGATGAAGATCACCACCATGATCTCCATGAGGGTGAAGCCGCGTTGGCGGTTACGTCGATGCTGCATGGCAATACTCCTTGTCGTCACAATTGCAGGCCCTGGTTGAGTTGCATGATCGGCAGCAGCACCGCCAGCACGATGAACAGCACCACGGCGCCCATCACCAGGATCATCAGGGGTTCGAACAGCGCCATGGCGGTATCGACCTGGCGGGCAAAGCCGCGCTCCTGGTCGTCGGCCACGCGCTCGAGCATGTCCGCCAGGGTGCCGCTGGCCTCGCCGCTGCCGACCATGTTCACCAGCAGCGGCGGGAATTGCTGGCTGGCATCCAGCGCACGGTGCAGGCTGGTGCCGCCCTGCACGTGTTGGCGCACCTGCTCCATGGCCAGGCGGATACGCCGGTTGCCGATGGTTTCGGTGGCCACTTGCAAGGCTTCGAGCAGGGCCACGCCACTGCCACAGAGAATCGCCAGGCTGCGCGCCAGGCGCGCGCTCTCCAGCACCTGCAGCAGGTTGCCAATACGCGGCAGGCGCAGCAGCAGCTGGTCGCGACGCAGGCACCAGTGCGGTTTGCGCAACAACCAGCCAGCCAGCCCCCCGAGCAACAGCGCCACCCCTAACAACCACGGCCCGGCGTGCACCAGCCCCTGGCTCAGGCCGATCAGCAGCGAGGTGATCAGCGGCAGGCTTTGCCCGGCGTGGGCGAATTGCTCGGTGAGTTTGGGCACGACGAACGTCATCAGGCCCATCACCACGGCCAGCGACACACCCATCAGCACAGCGGGGTAGATCAGCGCTGTGCGGGCCTTGTGTTGCTGGCGTTGCACCTGCTCCAGGTGGTCGGCCAAGCGGGTCAGCACCTGGGCCAGGTGCCCGGAACGTTCGCCGGCCTCGACCAGCGCGCAGTACAGGCCAGTGAACGGTGCACCCTGCCGGGCCAGGCTGCGGGCCAGGCCCAGGCCTTCGGCCAGCGAGCCGCGCAAGGCCACCAGCACACTGTGCAAGGCGGGCTGACGCAGTTGCCGTTCAAGGGTGGCAAGGGCATCGACCAAGGGAATGCCGGCCCCGGTCAAGGTGGCCAGCTGACGGGTCAGCTCACACAGCTGGGCGCGGCTCAGGCGCTGGCGACGGGGTTGTCGGCTGCCGGCTTCATGACGCTGCAACTGGCGGGCGAACAGGCCCTGCTCGCGCAACAGCTGGCGGGCGTGGCGTTCACTGTCAGCCTGCACGCTGGCCTTGTGCGATTTGCCGGCGAGGTCAACGGCCTGGTAGCGATAGGTCGGCATGCCTTAGCCCTGCACCACGCGCAGCACTTCAGCCAGGCTGGTCTCGCCGCGGGCCAGGCAATCGCTGGCCATCGCCACCAGGCTCTGGCGCCGATCAGCCAGGTAATCCTGCATGGCCAGCTCACTGGCGCCGTCGTACAACAAGCCGATGAGCCCAGCGTCCAGTTCGATAAATTCGTACAGACCCAGTCGCCCGATATAACCGCTGCCCTGGCACTGCTCGCAGCCCACGGCGTGATAAGTGCTGTCCAGTGCCGCCAGCTCGGGCCACAGCTCGCGCTCGGCGGCCTGTAGCGGGTGCGCCACCGCACAGCCGCACAAACGCCGCACCAGGCGCTGGGCCAGGACGCCGCGTAGGCACGAGGCGATCAGGAAGGGCTCGATGCCCATGTCGCGCAGGCGGGTCACTGCGCCTACCGCGCTGTTGGTGTGCAAGGTCGACAGCACCAGGTGGCCGGTGAGGCTGGCCTGCACGGCGATCTGCGCAGTCTCCTGATCGCGGATTTCGCCGAGCATGATCACGTCAGGGTCCTGACGCAGGATGGCGCGCAGGCCACTGGCAAACGTCAGCCCGGCACGCGGGTTGATGGCGGTTTGGCCAATGCCGGCGATGGCGTACTCCACCGGATCCTCGACGGTGAGGATGTTGCGGCTGCCATCGTTGAGGCTGTTCAGGCTGGCGTACAGGGTCGTGGTCTTGCCCGAACCGGTCGGGCCGGTGGACAACACGATGCCGTTGGGCCGCGCCAGGCAACTGCGCAGGCCCTGCAATACCGCTGCCGGCATGCCCAGGTTATCCAGCGCCAGCAGGCTGGCCTGCTTGTCGAGCACGCGCATCACCACCCGCTCGCCGTGGATGCCGGGCAAGGTCGAGACCCGTACGTCCACTTCGCGCCCCGCCGCGCGCAAGGTGATGCGGCCGTCCTGGGGCTGACGCTTTTCAGCAATGTCCAGGCGGGCCATGACCTTGATCCGTGATACCAGCATGGCCGACAACGCACGTGGAGGGCGCAGCACCTCACGCAGGTGGCCATCGACCCGCAAACGCACCACCAGGCTCTGCTCGAAGGTCTCGATATGGATGTCCGAGGCGCGCAGCCGCAGCGCCTGGCCGAACAGGCCGTTGATCAGGCGGATCACCGGGGCTTCGTCGTCGCTTTCAAGCAGGTCTTCGATGCGCGGCATCTCGCTCATCAGGCTATCCAGGTCGACCTGGTCGCCAATGCCTTCGATCAGCGCTTCGGTGGCGGCATCGCCGGCCTGGTACAGCTGGCCAAGGCGCTCGTCGAACAGCGCAGGTTCCAGGTATTCGAGCAGGCTTGGCTGGCCATGCACACGCAGCAACTCCTGCAACTGGGCATTGTCGGCGTCGGGCCGCAGCCATAGCTGCCAGCCCTGCTCTGCCGGGGCCATGGCCACTCCGCTCTGCCGTGCCTGGCGATAGGGCAGCATCACCAGTCACCGCCTTCCAGGCGTGCGCGGCTGGCGGGGAATACCTGCAACAGCCGCGTGCCCTCTGCAAGGTCCGGCAATTGCAGCGGTGTGGTCTGCTGCAGGGTGCGGTACTTGTCTTCACTGAGGCCCGCCAGGCTCGGGCCGTCGCGCAGAATGCGCGGGCGGATGAACACCATCAGGTTCTGCTTGGCGTTCCTGGTGGCATCGGAGCGGAACAACCGGCCAAGATAAGGAATGTCGCCGAGCAGCGGCACACGCTGGTTGCTGGTACTCAACTCGTCGCTGATCAGGCCGCCAAGTATCACCAGGCCGTTGTCCTCGACCATGACCTTGGTCTTGATCTCGCGCTTGTTGGTGATCACGTCGCTGGCCGAGCTGGTGTCGGCAATCGACGACACCTCCTGAACGATGTCCAGGCGCACGCTGTTGTCGACATTGATCTGCGGCTTGATGCGCAGCTTCACCCCGACTTCCTTGCGCTCGATGGTCTGGTACGGGTTGGCGTTGTTCTGCGTCACGGAGCCGGTGACGAAGGGCACTTCCTGGCCAACCAGGATCGATGCCTCGGCGTTGTCCAGGGTCAGCAAGGTGGGCGTGGACAGCAGGTTGAAGCCGCTCTTGCCCTTCAGCGCGTTGATCAGCATGGCGAAGTTGAAGCCCCCGCCGAAATGGCCGATGCCCGCCGTGGCACCGGTGGTGGTGGACAACAGGTCACCCAGGGCCTCGTTGTCGCCACTCGCGGCGGCCCCGGCAATGCTGGCGATATTCACCCCGTTACTGCCGAAGTTGACGATACCGGCGCCGAACTTCTCGTCGGCGAACAGCCACTGAACGCCCAGCTCCTGGGCGCTGCTGTCGGACACC
This sequence comes from Pseudomonas sp. NBRC 111139, assembly GCF_001753955.1. Lineage (NCBI taxonomy): Bacteria > Pseudomonadati > Pseudomonadota > Gammaproteobacteria > Pseudomonadales > Pseudomonadaceae > Pseudomonas > Pseudomonas sp. NBRC 111139. Next base: position 13,517 of record NZ_BCBP01000027.1, on the reverse strand, counting down.
TCGGCGATGATCGCTTCGACCACCACCTGGGCACGGCGAATGTCCAGTTGCTCGACAATGGCCCGGTACGCTGCCAGCTCGCTGTCGGGGCCGACCATGACCACGGCATTGGTCCCTTCTTCGTATTCCAGGCGGATACCCGGGCCACCGGAGGCTGGCATCACCGGCCGGTCCTTGCCCTCTGCCTCGCCCGCGCCTTCAGCCGGCACCGCCCCTTCCTGGCTGAGCCCTCGCAGCACCTTGACCACTTCACCAGCATTGGCATGGCGCAGGTAGATCACCTGGGTGCTGCCGCTGCCCGGTGCCTCTTGAGGGCGGTCGAGCTGGCGCAGCAGGCTGGCGATGCGTTCGAGGTTGCTGCGCCAGTCAGTCACCACCAACTGGTGCGCCGCCGGGTACGGTGTAATCACCCCAACCCGCGGGTCGATCAGCGGTTTGAGGATGCCCAGTACCTGTTCGCTGGCGGCGTTGCGCACGCTGAATACGCGGGTGGCCACGCTGTCGCTGCCCTCGCCCTGCTGCCCGCCCGCCTCTACCGGCACCGGCTCCAGGCGCGCGGCCTGGTCGGGCACGATTTTCACGCTGCCGTTGGGCAGGTCGACGGTGGCATAGCCCTGGGCGCGCAGTTGGGCCAGGAAGATGTCGTAGATAGCGTCGGCGTCGTGCAGGTCGACAGTGCGCACGGTGACCTTGCCCTTGACCCGGGGGTCGACGATGAAGGTGGTGCCGGTGATACGCGACACGCTGTCGATGAACTCGCCGAGTTCGGTATCGACGAAATTCACTTCGTACATCGGCGTACCGTTGTCATCGAACACCGGCTCTTGGGCATAGGCCATGGACAAGGCCAGGCTCAGCGCAGCCGCCATGCAGTATCTAACAGGCATCGTTCATCCTTGCCGCTTGAAGCCGGTCACGGCGGGGCGTGGCGGCCAGGGCAGGCGCTCACGCCGCCCCTGGTTGTTGAAAATCAGGCCATCGCTGTCGATGTCCTGCAGCACGATCCCTGGCGCCAGGCGCTGACCGCGGGCCAGGGTGCGCACTTGCTCGCCGTAGCGCAGCACCACCACACTGGCGGCCAATGGCTGGGCCTTGAGGCCGCCGAGGTATTGCAGCGGCAGACGGGTAATGGTGATGGCGCCGTCGTCGGGCGGCGCCTGCCAGTGACCGACCATCAGCCCGGGCAGCAGGCTGTCAGCCACCGCAGACGCCTTGGCCGGGTGTGGCTGCCGGCTCAACTGCAGCACACACTGCGCAGACAGCCAGCCGGCCAGGGTCAGGCCAGCGCCGGTGAGCAGACGCGAGGTGAGCATCACGAGGCCAACTGCCGTGGATGCCAGCCTGGGTGCCCCTGCACGTAACGCACTTCGGGCAGTTGCAGCGGCGCCAGTTGCCAGTTGTCAGGCTGACGGGCCAGCCAGGCTTCGACCCGCTGCCACAGTGGCTCGCCGGCCTGGCTTTCGAATTGCAGGCCAAAGGTGCGGCACAGGCCCTGCACCGGCTCCAGCCCCGTGATGCGCTTGCCTTGTGGGCTGTAGCTGACGCTCCAGGCCTGGCCCTGCCAGCGCGGCAGGTCCTGGCTGTTGTCCAGCAGCAACGGGTCACCGAACAATTGTTCAGCGGCGTTTTCCAGCACTTGTTCGACCTGCCTGGCCGGTGCCTCGACCACTGGCGCCGGGTAGCCACCGGTAAGGCTGATCAGGTGTTCGCGGGTAATGGGCGCCCCTGCTGCCAGCGGGTAGTCATAACGCAGGCCCGGCAGCAACACGGGCATGCTGCTATCGTCGGCCAAGGCTTGATGCAGCAGGCGGTCCCAACTGCCGCCACGGGTATCGCGGCGCCACAAGGCCTGGGGCGCGCGGGCCAGCGGCTGGTCGAGCCAAGCCGCGTGGCCGGCCCGTTGCTGGTGCAGTTGCGCCTGCAGTGGCGCGACACGCAGCTGCGCGGCAGGCGCCAGTTGCTGTTCAAAGGCCGGGAAAAAACGCCCGTCGAACTGCCACTGGCCGGCCACACGCTGGCAGCGCAGGCGGAAGGCACCGCTGCCCCGGCAGCCGGCAAACAGCACCGGTACGCGGCGACCGCTGGCCTGGGTGACCTCGACCGGCGCGGGCCACAGGTCCTGACCACGGGCGCACAACAGCACGTCGATTTGCGGCACCCGTTCAGCCAGCCACAGGCCGGGGCCCGTGCCTGCATCGGCCATGGCCACCACCAGGTCAGCCTCGTGCCGGGCTTGTTCGAATACCGGCAGCAGAGACTGGTACCACTGTTTAAGTGAGGCTTTCTGATCCTGGGCGTACGGGTCGGTCACGCCGACCACTGCGATACGGGCACCGCCGCGCTCGAAAACGTGCAGGGCTTGCACACCCAGTGCCTGGCGTTGTGCGTCAGCCAGCCCGGCGCCGAGGGTAATGGCGCTGGCCTGGCGATACAGGCCCGTGCTGCGTTGTGGCCACAGCACACGCTCATCGCTGCTGACCCGCGCTTCGATGCCCAGCAGTTGGCTGCCTTGCACACCACTTTCGCCCTGGGTCAGGTACGCCAGGCCACTGCCATTCCAGCCCTGGCCGTTTTCCAGGGTCAGGCTGTTGCCCGCACCGGCCTCGCCACGCAGTTGTTCCAGCAACGCCGCGAGCACCGCATAACCGCCCAGTTGCGCTGTCGTTGCCTGGCTGGCATCCAGCAGCGGCGCCAGTTGCGGGTAGGCGATACTGGCACTGCGGCCAGTCATCCAGGGCGCGCGGCCCAAATGGCTGACCGGCCCCAACCGGGTAGCCGGTACCACCGCCTGGCCAGGCTGGCGGGCATCGAGGGTATCGGCGACGTACAGCAAGTCGAGCTGGGCGTTGCCGCCCTGCTGCCCTGGGAAGGCTGTGCAGGCGCCGAGCAGCGGTGCCAAGGCACCGATACCCATCCAGCCGATCACTTCGCGCCTGTGCACACTGCTCGCCATCGCATCCGCCATCCTTATCCACGTCCATTCAGGGACCCGGATGTTGCGGCGTTGGCATTACAGTTTGATGGCAGAAATCCGACAGCAATTCCAATTTGATCTGTAGACCACAAATTTAAGAACTGGCAGTTTTAAAAGCTCGTTAACATTTCTGCCAAGGAATCATCACACTTGCGCCTTAAAGTCGCGGTTTCCTCCAACTCAGCCAACACAAGGACACCCTGATGAGTCGAGATACCGGCGACAACCTGGACCGGAACCAAAGCGGCAACCTGCCGATGGCCAACGTCATGGACGCCTACCTGAGCCGCCGCAGCGTCATGCGCGGCAGCCTGGGCGCCGCCATCGCCATGATCGCCGGTACCGGCCTGACAGGCTGCTTCGACGGTGGTGGTTCCGATCACGATGATCCGGTCACCGAGCCCCCGGTGACCGAACCGCCAGTCACCGAGCCGGAAGTGCCGAAACTGGCACTGGGCTTTCAGTCCATCCCAGGCTCGCGCACCGACGCCTGTGTAGTCGCCGCCGGCTATAGCGCCTACGTGCTGGCGCCCTGGGGGACGCCACTGAACAGCAACGGCAACCCGTGGAGGTCCGACGGCAGCAACACCTCGACCGACCAGGCCAACGCCATGGGCATGCACCACGACGGCATGCACTTCTTCCCCATCAACGGCAGCTCGGAAGACGGCCTGCTGGCAATCAATTTCGAGTACATCGACACTGCCGCCCTGCACCCGGCCGGCCCCACTACCGATGTCAACGGCAAGCGCCCGGTTGAAGAAGTGCGCAAGGAAATCAACGCTCACGGTGCTGGCGTTGTACGCCTGCAGAAGATCAACGGCCGCTGGCAAGTGGTCGACAACGACCCGCTGAACCGTCGCTTCACCACGGCTTCACGCATGGAAATCACCGGCCCGCTGCGTGGCACCGACCACGTCAAGACCAAATACTCCACTGCTGGCACCCACTGCCGTGGCACCAACAACAACTGCGGCAACGGCTACACCCCGTGGGGCACCTACCTGACCTGCGAAGAGAACTGGCCGGGCATCTTCGTCAACAAGGGCACCCGCCCCGAGGACCAGCGCCGCATTGGCGTGGGCACCTCCAGCGGCCAGTACAAGTGGGAAACCGCTGCCGGTGACGCCAGCGAAGTGGACGACGAATTCACCCGCTTCGACGTTACCGTCAAAGGCGCCAGCGCCACCGACGACTACCGCAACGAAGCCAGCACCTACGGTTACATCGTCGAGATCGATCCGTACAACAACAGCACCCTGGCCACCAAACGCACTGCGCTGGGCCGCTTCCGCCACGAGGGCTGCGCCCCCGGCCTGCCCGTCGCCGGCAAGCCGCTGGTGTGGTACATGGGTGACGACTCGAACAACGAGTACCTGTACAAGTGGGTGTCCACCGCCGTGTGGGACGCCGCTGATGCCAACCCGGCCGACCGCCTGGCCACCGGCGCCAAGTACCTCGACCAAGGCAAACTCTACGTGGCCCGCTTCAATGCCGACGGCACCGGCGTATGGCTGCTGCTGGACGTGGCCACCGCCACCACCGGCGGCAGCACCCTGGGCGTGCTGTATGGTGACCTGCCGGGCATCATCCTCAACACCCGTGGTGCTGGCGACGCCGTGGGCGCAACGCCGATGGACCGCCCGGAATGGACCACGGTCAACCCGCTGAACGGCGACGTATACCTGACCCTGACCAACAACAGTGCACGTACCCCGGACAAGGTCGATGCAGCGAACCCACGCAGCCCGAACCGACACGGCCACATCATTCGCTGGCACGACAGCGACGACCAACTGAGCTTTACCTGGGACATCTTCGTGTTCGGCGCCAACGCTGCCGGCACCGCCGACATCAACCGCTCCGGCCTGACCGAACTGAACCAGTTCGCCAGCCCCGACGGCATGAGCTTCGATAGCCGCGGCGTGCTGTGGTTTGAGACCGACAACGGCGAAACCACCTTGACCGACTACACCAACGACCAGTTGCTGGCGGTGATCCCTACCGACCTGGTGGATGCCAGCGGCAAGCAGGTGCCGGTGAACGCACAGAACCAGGTGGACCTGCGGCGCTTCTTTGTCGGGCCAAATGGTTGCGAGGTGACCGGTATTACCTTTACCCCGGACAACAAGACGCTGTTCGTCAACATTCAACACCCGGACAACTGGCCGTATACCGACAAGGCGACCGATGCGACGCCGGCTGGGGCTACCGTGCGGCCGCGGGCTTCGACGGTGGTGATCCAGCGTATTGATGGTGGGGAGATCGGGACCGCTTGATAGACCGGGGTACCGGGGCCGCTTTGCGGCCCAATCGCAACGCGAGGCCGCTCTTCGAAGGGATCGAATCCCCCTGAGCCGCCCTTGTGTCGCGATGGGCTGCATAGCAATCCAGCAAAATCTTTCCTTCCACTTCCCCTCGAAACCGCACACACAGTGGCAGTATTCAAGCTACCTGATAAATCTGCCAGTAGACATCCGCCCGCCTGTAGAAAATCATTCGACCACCTACAACTCTGCGGATGACGCATATGCGCTCAACAACGCTACAGTCAAAAAAGAAGCATTTCTTTTTCCAAGGTGACCGATTGGTTTGTGAAGCAAGTGACAGCCCCCGCCACCTGTTGTGGGGCAATGACATGGCATTAGCAGAGTTAGAGATCCCCACACAAGCAGGCCAAATTCTACAATCTGACAATGCCAATTCTGCTTTGCGTGGCATTCCTGAAGGCTTGCCACAAAATTATACACCCTATGGTTTTCTCCACACAGTTCCATCATCACAACTTGTCGCATACAGCGGGCAGCGACTCGACAACGTGCTGCACTGTTACGCACTTGGCAATGGACACCGTTTTTACAGCCCCACATTGAGGCGGTTTCTCCAGCCTGATAACCAGTCTCCATTTCTTAAAGGTGGGCCTAACGGATACAGCTATTGCCAGAACGACCCCATCAATCGGAATGACCCGACTGGACAGTTTTGGGAATGGTTGCGGCAGAAGGTGAGTCAAGGTGTGAGTCAAGGTGTGCGTTGGCTGGCCAATCAGTTGCCAACGCTTTCTGTAGACAGACCACAGTTACCCATCGGCAACAGAAACTCGCAAAATCCAACTCCACGTATCAATTTACATAGAAGGGGACAAACACCGTCACCAGACTCACCCCACATTACCCTACAAGTCGATTACATCGAGGAAGTCGCACAAATAGGAAACCGAGTCCTTAATAGCTCCGATGAGCTAGCTGAAGTTTCTGGACAAGTAATCACCCGCGCCCAAAATTTTGCCGCAGGGGTTATGGTCGGTACTGCAACACGGCTTGCGACTCAAAGTATTCTTGGCACAACCAATACATATCTCCCTCTTGCCACCGCGCTCTCAACTCAGGTATATCTCGACAGAGGCATCATCATTGATGTTCTATCAAGCATTCGAAGCGGCACTACTCAAAATCCCCATGCTCCTTATATTCGTTTTAACGACTGAGGACGGTGGCACAAATTGTGCGCGATGGTGTGAGCTTGTGATGCGCTTTTTTCCCCAAAAAGTATCGCTACGCAATCAGCTGCACGACGAGTCGAGGAGAAGAAATGTTGATCACTTGGGGATGCCAGCGGCAAGCAGGTGCCGGTCAACGCGTCCACATCCAACACTCGGAGAACTGAAGTGCCGGTCAGCCAACTTTTGCTGGCTGTACCGGCCTCTTCGCGGGCAAGCCCGCTCCTACGGGGGGGGGGGCACTGGTTTCAGAACCAGCGTAGGGGCGGATTTGCCCGCTAAGAGGTCAGTGAACGTTACCAGGCTATCGGCTCCCGGCTACGCACCCGCACTTGCTGTGCCGGCACACGGGCATGCCATTGCACCACCCCCAGCGCCTCCACCTGGAACTCGCTGCGCATCACCCGCCCCTCTTCCTCGAACGACAGCTGCAACAGAAAATGCCCGCTGTTGAGCAGCAGCCCTTCGCTCAACCGTTCGAACGTTTCGTCATCCACCGCCCCCAGCGCCTGACGCAGTGCAGCCGCGTCCACATACCCCGACGCCGGCCTGCCGCTGACAATGCGGCTGAGCAACGAACGCGAGTAACGCCCTTCATACAGCGCCTCCAGCAGGGGCAGATGCTCCAACCCCAGCGCATTGGCGTTGAGCCGCCAACCCGTGGTCTGGGGCAAGGCGCACAGCATTGGGTAACGCGCCTGGCGGCTGGCGTCCGGCTCCAGCAACAGGTTCAGCTCGCTGGTGTCGAGCATCGGCTGGTCAGCCGCCAGCCGTGGCGGTTGCTGACGCAGGTACTGGGCGCTCTCGGCGCCCTGCAGGCGGGCATCACTGTCGGCATCGAGCCAGTCGGCCAGGGCATCGACCAGGCGTTCGGCCGCCATGTCATTGCCCAGCAAGTAACGCAACTGGCGCTCGGCGCGTTCGCCATCGGCACCCAGCAACGCATTGACGTTGAAGCAGGTGTGCTGGTCGCGTACCCGCAACTGCGCCTGGCCAGCGCCAAAATCGTAGTTAAGCGGCTGCCCGCGCAAGGCTTGCCAGAACAGCGGACTGAGCCGCCAGGCGGGGTCACGCAGGGCCTGCCCGGCATAGGCCAGGCCGGCCTGTTCCATGGCCCGCACCTGCACTCGCTGGTGCAGCAGGCGCACTTCGTCGACCTGACGCCGGCCATCTTCCACCAGCCAGGCCATGCCCGCCGCCAGCATTGCCAGCACCACCATCACCATCAACAGGGCCGCACCCTGCTGTTGCCTTCCACCCATCGGTGCGTGCCTCGCTCGCGGAATAAAAACGCCAGTCAACACGCGGGGTGTTTCAGGTAGATGGCAGCGCCCGTTCGTCATGTGCTCGTCATCTAGGCAAGGCAGGATTGCCCTTCCTTTTCATGACCTTACAGGAGTGGTCGCTATGGGTGGCATTGGAATCTGGCAACTGGTGATCGTACTGCTGATCGTGTTCTTGCTCTTTGGTACCAAGCGCCTGAAGGGCCTGGGTAGCGATGTGGGCGAGGCGATCCAGGGTTTTCGCAAGTCCATGGGTGGTGACAATGACGCCAGCGCCGCTGACCAGGCGCACGTGCAGCAACAGTGCCCGCTGAACGGCCAAGTTGCCCAGCAATCTCAAGCGGACCGCCAGGCCTGATGTTCGAGGTAGGCTTCAGCGAGTTGCTGCTGATCGGCGTCGTCGCGCTGTTGGTGCTGGGCCCCGAGCGCCTGCCGGTGGCAGCCCGCACCCTCGGCCGCGGCCTGGGCCAGGCGCGCCGGGCCATGCACGCCTTGCGCACGCAGGTGGAGCGCGAAATCGAGATGCCCAACCTCGACCAGGCACCTCTGCAACGCCTGGAACAGGAGATCCGCCAGGGCATCAGCCTGAACGCGGAACCGGCCAATGATGCGGCCACGGCCGTGCTGCCCAAGGAAAATGCTTCATGAGTATTGCCATGGACCCTGCCGCGAGCATGCCCCTGACCGAACACCTGCGCGACCTGCGCAAACGCCTGGTGCGTTGCCTGGCGCTGGTGGCCTTGGTGTTCGCCGGCCTGTTCCCCTTTGCCCAGACGCTGTACACGCTCATATCCGAGCCGCTACGGCGCTTTTTGCCGGAAGGCGCGAGCATGATCGCCACCAGCGTCACCTCGCCCTTTCTGGCACCGTTCAAGCTGACCGCGATGTGCGCCCTGTTCCTGGCCATGCCGCTGCTGCTGCATCAGGCCTGGGGCTTTCTGGCGCCGGGGCTGTACCGCCGTGAACGGCGCATTGCCCTGCCGCTGCTGGTATCGAGCATCGTTTTGTTCTATGCCGGCATGGCGTTCGCGTTCTTTCTGGTGTTCCCGATGATGTTCGGTTTCTTTGCCAGCGTGACGCCGGACGGTGTGGCGATGATGACCGATATCAGCCAGTACCTGGACTTTATCCTGGCGCTGTTTCTGGCCTTCGGGCTGGCGTTCGAGATCCCGGTGGCGACGTTCATCGTGGTCTGGGCAGGGTTGGCCGATGTGGCCACATTGCGGCGCAGCAGGCCCTACGTGGTCGTCGGGTGCTTTGTGGTGGGGATGATCCTGACACCGCCGGATGTGTTTTCGCAGACGATGCTGGCAGTGCCGATGTGGGTGCTGTTCGAGGTGGGGTTGCTGGCTTGTGGAATGTTGAAGCGGCCGGAGCCAGGCAAGGAGATTGTGGCTGGATTGTAGGGCCCTTTCGCGGGTACGCCCGCGAATAGCCGTGATGCGTTCTAGAACTCGGCGAGCCGCCAGACTTCATAGGCTGGCGTCTCGTACGGGTGGCTCTGCTTGAGCGCAGCGACGACCTGGGCCACCAGCTCGTCAGCCACCACCAGCTCCACCTTCCACTCTTCCACCACCTCGACCTGGCCGGTTTGCCCGAGGAACGGCTGGCTGCCGTCCAACGGGCGGAACTGGCCCTGGCCAAGGGTTTGCCAGGCGCAGTGCTCATAGTCACCGATGCGCCCGCCGCCAGCAGCGAACACAGCGGCCTTGACCACTTCGACATGGCTGGCGGGGACGAAGAAGGCGAGCTTGTACACGCCTTAGTTCACCCACACCCGCGCGTTGCGGAACATACGCATCAGCGCGGCATCTTCCTGCCACTCGTCCGGGCGCCAGGAGTTCTGCACAGCGCGGAACACACGCTCCGGGTGCGGCATCATGATGGTCACGCGGCCGTCGCGGCTGGTCAGGCCAGTGATACCACGCGGCGAGCCGTTCGGGTTGGCCGGGTAGGCTTCGGTGACCTTGCCGTGGTTGTCGACGTAGCGCAGGGCCACGCAACCGGACACGTCAGCGGCCAGCAGTGCTTCTTCGCTGGCGAACTCGGCATGGCCTTCGCCGTGGGCGATGGCGATCGGCATGCGCGAACCGGCCATGCCCTGCAGGAAGATCGAGTTGGACTTCTGCACTTCGACCATGGCCACGCGGGCCTCGAACTGCTCCGAGCGGTTGCGCACGAAGTGCGGCCAGTACTCGGTGCCCGGGATCAGCTCGTGCAGGTTGGACATCATCTGGCAACCGTTGCACACGCCCAGGGCGAAGCTGTCGGTACGCTCGAAGAAGGCCTGGAAGGCGTCACGGGCACGGGCGTTGAACAGCGCCGACTTGGCCCAGCCTTCGCCAGCGCCCAGCACGTCACCGTACGAGAAGCCGCCACAGGCGACCAGGCCCTTGAAGGCTTCGAAGTCGACACGGCCAGCGAGAATATCGCTCATGTGCACGTCGATGGCGGCGAAGCCGGCGCGGTCGAAGGCAGCAGCCATCTCGACCTGGCCGTTGACGCCCTGCTCGCGCAGGATGGCCACTTGCGGGCGCACGCCTTTCTTGATGTAAGGCGCCGCGATGTCGTCGTTGACGTCGAAGCCCAGCTTCACCGACAGACCTGGGTTGTCTTCCTCGAGCAGCAGGTCGAACTCCTGGTCAGCGCAGTCGGCGTTATCGCGCAGGCGCTGGATCTGGTAGCTGGTTTCAGCCCACTGGCGCTGCAGCATGCGACGGTCATCGTCGAACAGCACTTCGCCGTTCAGGCTGATGGTCACTTCAGCGTTGTTGACTGGCTTGCCGATCACCGCGACGCACTCTTCACCCAGGCCAGCAGCGCTGAACTGAGCCAGCACGTCCGGGGTAGCATCCTGGCGAACCTGGATCACCGCACCCAGCTCCTCGTTGAAGAGGATGGCCGGCACTTCGCCCTTGCTGTCGGTCAGCGGGTCGAGTTGCAGGTCGAGGCCGCAGTGGCCGGCGAAGGCCATTTCCAGCACGGTGGTGACTAGGCCGCCGTCGGAACGGTCGTGGTAGGCCAGCAGGTGGCCGTCGGCGTTCAGGCCCTGGATCACGGCGAAGAAGGCCTTGAGGTCTTCGGCGTCGTCGACGTCCGGTGCCTGGGCAGCGATCTTGCCGTAGGTCTGGGCCAGGATCGAGGCGCCCATGCGGTTCTTGCCGCGGCCCAGGTCGATCAGGATCAGGTCGGTCTCGCCCTTGTCCATGCGCAGTTGCGGGGTCAGGGTCTTACGGATGTCGGTGACCGGGGCGAAGCCGGTGATGATAAGCGACATCGGCGAGGTGACGCTCTTCTCGACGCCCTCGTCGCTCCACTTGGTCTTCATCGACATCGAGTCTTTGCCGACCGGAATGGTGATGCCCAACTCCGGGCACAGCTCCATGCCGACAGCCTTCACGGTGTCGTACAGGCGTGCGTCTTCACCTGGGTGACCAGCAGCGGACATCCAGTTGGCCGACAGTTTGATGTCGGACAGCTTTTCGATGCGCGAAGCCGCCAGGTTGGTCAGGGTTTCGCCGATGGCCATGCGGCCGGACGCCGGGGCATCCAGCAGCGCCAGCGGCGTACGCTCGCCCATGGCCATGGCTTCACCGGTGTAGACGTCGAAGCTGGTGGCGGTAACGGCGCAGTCAGCCACCGGAACCTGCCACGGACCGACCATCTGGTCGCGGGCAACCAGGCCGGTGATGGTGCGGTCGCCAATGGTGATCAGGAAGCTCTTGCTGGCCACGGCCGGGTGGTTCAGCACGCGCTGGACGGCGCTGTCCAGGTCCAGTTCGCTCGGGTCGAAGTCATCGCCCAGCTCGGCTTCGCGGGTAACCGAACGGTGCATGCGCGGCGGCTTGCCCAGCAGCACGTCCAGCGGCATGTCCACCGGGGTGTTGCCGAAGTGGCTGTCGCTGACGGTCAGGTGCGGTTCTTCAGTGGCTTCACCGACCACGGCAAACGGGCAACGCTCGCGCTCGCAGATGGCCTTGAAGCGCTCGAAGTCGACCGCGCTGACGGCCAGCACGTAACGCTCTTGCGATTCGTTGCTCCAGATTTCGTGCGGGGCCATGCCCGGCTCGTCGTTGGGCACGTTGCGCAGCTCGAAGCGGCCACCGCGGCCACCGTCGTTGACCAGCTCAGGGAAGGCGTTGGAAATACCGCCAGCGCCCACGTCGTGGATGAAGGCGATCGGGTTGTTGTCGCCCAGCTGCCAGCAACGGTCGATGACCTCCTGGCAACGGCGCTCCATTTCCGGGTTTTCGCGCTGTACCGAAGCGAAATCCAGGTCAGCCGAACTGGCACCGGTAGCCACCGACGAAGCAGCGCCGCCGCCCAGGCCGATCAGCATGGCCGGGCCACCGAGCACGATCAGCTTGGCGCCGACAGTGATTTCACCCTTCTGCACGTGGTCTTCACGGATGTTGCCCATACCGCCGGCGAGCATGATCGGCTTGTGGTAGCCGCGCACTTCTTCACCGTGCGGGGTGCTGATGGCTTGCTCGAAGGTACGGAAGTAACCGGTCAGGGCCGGGCGGCCGAATTCGTTGTTGAACGCAGCGCCGCCAAGAGGGCCTTCGATCATGATGTCGAGGGCGTCGACGATACGCTCGGGCTTGCCATAGGCCTGCTCCCAAGGCTGTTCGAAGCCTGGAATGCGCAGGTTGGACACGGTGAAGCCGGTCAGGCCGGCCTTGGGCTTGGCGCCACGGCCGGTCGCACCTTCGTCGCGGATTTCGCCACCGGAGCCGGTGGAGGCGCCGGAGAACGGGGCGATGGCGGTCGGGTGGTTGTGCGTTTCCACCTTCATCAGGATGTGCACCGGCTCCTGCACCGCGCCGTACTGGCGGGTTTCAGGGTTCGGGAAGAAGCGGCCGGCAACGTTGCCGACGATCACCGAGGCGTTGTCCTTGTACGCCGACAGCACACCTTCGTTGTGCATCTGGTAGGTGTTTTTGATCATGCCGAACAGGCTTTTTTCCTGGGCCTGGCCGTCGATATCCCAACTGGCGTTGAAGATCTTGTGGCGGCAGTGCTCGGAGTTGGCCTGGGCGAACATCATCAGTTCGATGTCGTTCGGGTTGCGCTTGAGGCCCTGGAAGGCATTGACCAGGTAGTCGATCTCGTCTTCGGCCAGGGCCAGGCCCAGGTCGATGTTGGCCTTGGCCAGGGCATCGCGACCGCCGGAAAGGATGTCCACCGAGGTCATAGGCTTGGGCTGGGCGTGGCTGAACAGGTCAGCGGCCTGCTCCAGCTGGCCGAGCACCCGCTGGGTCATCCGGTCGTGCAGTTCGGCGGCGATCAGGGCGGCGTCAGCGTCGCTCAGGGTGCCGGCCACGTAGTAGGCGATGCCGCGCTCCAGGCGCTGGATCGACTGCAGGCCGCAGTTGTGGGCGATGTCGCTGGCCTTGCTGGCCCATGGCGAAATGGTGCCCAGGCGCGGTACCACCAGGAACAGACGACCCGTCGGCTCCTGTACCGGCACGCTCGGGCCGTACTTGAGCAGACGGCCCAGCACCTGCTGCTGGTCGGCGGTCAGCTCGCCGTCAACATCGGCGAAGTGGGCAAATTCGGCATACAAACCAGTAACAGCGGGGACTTTCTGGCTCAGTTGCTCGAGTAATTTACCGTGGCGAAAGGCAGAAAGGGCAGGAGCGCCGCGCAGGATCAACATCGTCGGGACAGCCTCAGGAAGGGGTGTGCTTAGAGGCCGTGCATTCTAGCCTAATTCGATGGCTTTCGGCACCTGCTCTAAGCCACGCCTGCCGGGCGG
>NZ_BCBP01000026.1:0-131885 GCF_001753955.1 Pseudomonas sp. NBRC 111139 | reverse complement strand
ACAGGCAACCCCAATCAAGAGATCTTCAATGCCAGCCAAGCCCCAACCCCCGATTGCCCAAGCCGACCAGGCCACCGACCCGTATGCCTGGTTGCAACAGCGCGATACCCCCGAGGTACTCGCTTACCTGCACGCTGAAAACGCCTACCAGGAAGCCTGCCTGGCCGACCAGGCACCGTTGCGTGAGCAACTGTTCGAAGAGATCAAAGGCCGCATCCTGGAGACCGACCTCTCGTTGCCGGCGCCCTGGGGCCCCTACCTGTACTACACCCGCACCACCGCCGGCGACGAATACCCGCGTCACTACCGCTGCCCACGCCCGACCGACGACTCGAACACCGTCGATGAAAGCCAGGAGCAACTGCTGCTCGACCCCAACGTCCTGGCCAACGGCGGTTTCCTCTCCCTCGGCGCGTTCAACATCAGCCCCGACCACCGCCTGCTGGCCTACAGCCTCGACACCAGCGGCGACGAAATCTATACCCTGTACGTCAAAGACCTGGCCAGTGGCCGTGTCACTACCCTGCCCTTCGACGACTGCGACGGTAGCCTGACCTGGGCCAACGACAGCCAGACGCTATTCTTCGCTGAGCTGGACGACACCCACCGCCCATGGCGCCTGCGTCGCCACACCTTGGGCACCGACGCCGCGCACACCGTGTTCGAAGAGCCAGACGGGCGTTTCTTCCTGCACTGCTACCGCACCAGCTCCGAGCGCCAGCTGGTGCTGCTGCTGAACAGCAAGACCACCAGCGAGGCCTGGGTGCTGGACGCCGAAACCCCGCAGGCGCCGTTCACCTGCCTGGCGCCGCGCGTCGAAGGCCACGAATACTTCCCCGACCACGGCCAACTCGACGGCCAGTGGCGCTGGTTCATCCGCACCAACCAGGATGGCATCAACTTCGCCCTGTACCACGCGCCAGTCGCACCAGTGCCAAGCCGCGAACAGTGGCAGGTGCTGGTGGCGCACCGCGACGCGGTCATGCTCGAAGGCCTCAGCCTGAACGCCGGTGCCCTCACCCTGAGCCTGCGCGAAGGCGGCCTGCCGATCATCGAAGTACGCCCACAGGGCCTGCCGGCCTACCGCGTCGAACTGCCAGACGCCGCCTACAGCCTGTACGTGCAGGACAGCCTGGAATTTGCCAGCACTCGCATACGCTTGCGCTACGAAGCACTCAACCGCCCGGCCCAGGTGCGCCAGCTGGCGTTGTCCACGGGCGCCCAGGTGGTGCTCAAGCAAACCCCGGTGCTCGGTGCATTCGATGCCGATGACTATGTCAGTGAGCGCCTGTGGGCAACCGCAGCGGACGGCACCCAGGTGCCGATCAGCCTGGTACGCCGCCGCCAGGACCTGGGCAAGACCGTGCCACTGTACCTGTACGGCTATGGTGCCTATGGCGAAAGCCTCGACCCCTGGTTCTCACATGCGCGCCTGAGCCTGCTGGAGCGCGGCGTGGCCTTTGCCATCGCCCATGTGCGAGGTGGTGGTGAACTGGGGGAGGCCTGGTACCGTGCCGGCAAGCAGGAGTACAAGCACAACACGTTCAGCGACTTCATCGCCTGCGCCGAGCACCTGATCAGCCAGGGCGTGACGGCCGCCGATCGCCTGGCCATCAGTGGTGGCAGCGCTGGCGGCCTGCTGATCGGCGCGGTGCTCAACCTGCGCCCGGAGCTGTTCCGCTGCGCCATTGCCGAAGTGCCCTTCGTCGACGTGCTCAACACCATGCTCGACCCGGAGCTGCCGCTGACCGTGACCGAGTACGACGAATGGGGCAACCCTGAGGAGCCGGAGGTGTATGAACGGATCAAGGCTTATGCGCCGTACGAGAACCTGAAAGCGCAGGCCTACCCGGCGATGCTGGTGGTGGCGGGCTACAACGACAGCCGCGTGCAGTATTGGGAGGCAGCCAAATGGGTGGCGAAGTTGCGCACACTCAAGACCGACAGCAACCTGCTGCTGCTCAAGACCGAGATGGGGGCTGGGCATGGCGGGATGAGCGGGCGGTACCAGGGGTTGAAGGATGTGGCCCTGGAGTATGCGTTCGTGTTTGGCGAGCTGGGTATCCTTTGAGAGAGCGGGGGGCGCGTTGCGCCCCTTTCGCGACACAAGGCCGCTCCCACAGGACAGTGGACTGCACCCCAGATGTTGGACATCTGTCCATCTTCTGAGGTGCAGTCCACAGCGCGGAATCCAGTCCAACCTGTGGGAGCGGCCTTGTGTCGCGATGGGCTGCAAAGCAGCCCCAGACGCCCTCAGCTCCCCCCGTCAATCATCCTCCACAACCGGCTTTGGCGGGTCCTGTCGCAACCCGGGCAATGGCTGATCCTTCGGCGGGCCGGGCACTGGCATCGGCGGCAACAAGGGCGCCCCCGGCTGGCTGTCATAAGCCTTGGGCGGCGTACTCGGGGTAATCTGCGGGTATGGCGTAGGCGTCGGCGTACCGGGCGCGCCGGGTACTGGCGGCGTGAGCCTGGGTGGCGTACTGGCAGCTTCTGCCAAGGGCAGGCCAGCCATCAACAGCGCGGCGAGGATCGCGTGAAACATCAGCAACCTCCTGTCGGGAACCTTTCTACAGGCTACGCCTAATTCAACGCTTTCGCCTGTCCGCCTGACCTGCAAGCGCGCTAGACTCAATGGCATAACCGTCACTTGCCTGATCAGAACAAAGGAAACACCATGAGCTCCACCTCTTCTGCCGCCGCCACCGCGCGCCTCGACCGCATCCTGGCCGATGCCAAGCGCGACAAGGAAATGGGCTACCGCGACAAGGCCCTGAGAATGTACCCGCACGTGTGCGGCCGCTGCGCCCGCGAGTTCGCCGGCAAGCGCCTGAGCGAGCTGACCGTGCATCACCGTGACCACAACCACGACAACAATCCTCAGGACGGCTCCAACTGGGAGCTGCTGTGCCTGTACTGCCACGACAACGAGCACTCGCGCTACACCGACCAGCAGTACTTCAGCGAAGGCTCCACCAGCACCCCGAGCATTGCCAAGGCTACGCACAACCCGTTTGCCGGGCTGGCGGGCATGCTGAAGAAAGACTGACCATCGATTCGCCCCCCGCTGCTACCGGGCAGCCCGTATAATCGCGCTTTTTTCGCGAAGGGCCCCGGTACGTGGCAAACAAACGATACAGCTGCATCGGCCTGTTCAACCCCAAGTCGGCAGAAAACGTCGGCTCTGTGATGCGCGCAGCGGGCTGCTATGGCGTCAATTCGGTGTTCTACACGGGCAAACGCTATGAACGCGCACGTGACTTCGTCACCGACACCAAGCGCGTGCACTACGACATCCCGTTGATCGGCATCGACGACCTGCAGCGCATTATCCCGCTGGGCTGCACGCCAGTGGCGGTAGAACTGGTGGAGGGTGCGCGGCCATTGCCGGATTACACCCATCCGGACCGGGCCATTTACATCTTCGGGCCAGAGGATGGCTCGTTGAGCGAAGAGGTGCGGGGATGGTGTGAAGAGACTATCTACATCCCGACCGAGGGCTGCATGAACCTGGCGGCAACGGTGAATGTGGTGCTGTACGACCGCTTGGCCAAGGGGCTGAATACCCGCTCGGGGCCCAAGTTCAAATAAAAAGGCCGCCACTGCGGCGGCAGGACAGACCTGCCAACACAGGGCGACCGAGTGCTGAGCTCCGTCAGAACAGCACCGAAACCGGGCCGAACATTGCCTCGACAAACCATGGGTTGTCGCGATCAACGCTGCCGACGATGGTTGGCTGCACGCTCCCCAACCTCGGTTTCGCCCCGTGAACAATGCTGAGTTTCTGCTCGACGGTGTATTCCAGGTACGACTTGATACGCTTGAAATGCGACTTGCAGACGATGCCGCCCTGCCGATTGTCAGGCGCAGGGATGCCTAGTGCAGCACCTTGCTCTGCAGCACATCGGAACGCCGCCCCAGCACGTTCTCGCTGATCTGCACAAAGTCTTCGGTACTGACGCTGGGCAGGCGCATCAGCCCCCGCACCACATCGTCCAACGAACGTTTGGCCTGGGTGTGAATGCGGATTTCCTTGTCCAGCGCCTGCAACAGCATCACGCCGCGGGCCACCTGGGCCGGGCTTGCGCGTTCACCCTTGAGCCGGTTGACCTTGGCGCCCTGCTTGCTCAGACGCGCCTGCCAGACCTGGTAACGGTCATCACTCATGCCGCCCGAGCGGCGTAGCAACTCGTTGGCGTAATAATCGGTCAGGCTCTCTACCAGCCAGTCACTGCCGTCACGCCCGTGAATCTGCGCGAACAGTTGCACCAATTCGCGCAGCAACGGGCTATTGCCGTTTTCGCTGACCATGGGCCGGGCACTGTTCAGGTACAACGAGCCCTGCGCAGCCATAGCCCCTCGCCACATGCCGTCACGCGCCCCGACCAACAGCAGCTTGGGCGGGTTACGCGGGAACACAGCTTGTAGTTGTGGCCAGACGAATGTGAGCAAGGTCAGGCTGTCCATGCGCCGCATACCCTGCCCCACCGGCGCGGCCACGGTCACTTCGGTCTCGCCCAGGCGAGCGCGGCGGCTGCCCAGGTCGCCGGCAAGCATCCAGCCGGTCGGGCGATCGAACAAGCGCGACACGTTGTCGATGCGAAACTTCCCCTTGCCGATACGCGGCCAGGACGTTTCGATGCTCTTCCAGCCCTCGGGCAGGTCGAAAGCCAGGCGCGCCACCAGCTCGGTACCATCCTGCTGGTCGAGGCGCGCAGGGGGTATCAGCTGGTCGCCGAGGAACAGCGCCCAGTGTGGGGTGATGCGTGATGAATAGGCGCCGCTGGCCAGCTTCTGGTCCAGCTGCACACGGTAGCTGAGGCTGGTCTTGCCGGCCGCTGGCTGCCAGATACCACGCTGCCCCTTCAGCTGCCATTGCCCATCGGCCTGGAAGCCGCTGTAGGCCCCAGCCTTGCCCAAGTCGAAGTCCAGGCTGCGCACGGCGCTGCCTTCGGCCAATGTCACGCGGACCTCGGCCTGGCCGCTGGCAGGCAGCAAGCGCACCTGGTAGTGGAGGTCGACCTTCTTCGCCCAGGCCGGCGAACTGGCCATCAGGCCCAACAGCAACAACAGCTGGCAACGCATACAGAAACTCCTTGTTTCCCCGAGGCAGCGGGCCGCGCCGGTCAGCTGGCGCGAAAGATCAGGTGGTCTTCCCAGTCGTCTTCGTGCACATCGTGTTCACTGAGCATACGCCCCGACTGGGAAATGCGCTGTTCATGAACCTGTTGCCGGTCGCCACAGACCAGGTGATGCCAAGCCGGCAAGTCCTTGCCCTCACTGACCAGACGGTAACCGCAGGTACTCGGCAGCCACTTGAACTGGTCGGCCTTGCCCGGGGTCAGCTGGATGCAGTCTGGCACGTGGGCGAAGCGGTTGGGGTAGTCGCTGCACTGGCACGTATCCAGGTCCAGCAATTTGCAGGCGATGCGCGTGTAATAGACGCTGTTGTCGTCTTCGTCCTCGAGCTTTTGCAGGCAGCACAGGCCGCAGCCATCGCACAGCGACTCCCACTCTTGCTGGCTGAGCTCTTCGAGGGTCTTGCGCCGCCAGAACGGCGCGTTTTCAGCGATCATCACACAGGGTTCCTGCCTTCATCTTGGGGCCACGGCGCGCGGCGGCGCCAGTCTAGAGCCTGGCCTTCGGCAAAGCCAGACCGCTTGTCAGTCGCGACGGCACGCAGTAGCGTGCGCTTTTCCCGTCCGTTTGCAGGAGCCGCCATGAGCGCCAACCCCCGCATTGCCGATTACGCCATCAACGAGCAGTTCATCAACCGCTGGTCACCACGCGCCTTCACCGCCGAGCCGATCAGCGAAGAAACCCTGCTGAGCTTCCTCGAGGCCGCCCGCTGGGCACCTTCGGCCTATAATTCGCAGCCTTGGCGCTTCCTTTATGCCCGCCGCGACACGCCGAACTGGGAGCGTTACCTGAGCCTGCTGGTGCCATTCAATCGCAGCTGGGCGCAACAAGCGTCGGCGCTGGTGCTGGTCATTTCGAAGACTACCTTCGCGGCCCCGGGCGCTACGGAAGAAAAACCGGCCCTGTGGCACACCTTCGACACGGGCTCTGCCTGGGGGCACCTGGCCCTGCAGGCCAGCATCAGCGGCTGGCATACCCATGGCATGGCCGGCTTCGATCAGGACCTGGCACGTCAGGAACTGAAGATTCCCGAAGGTTACGCACTGCATGCCATGGTGGCGATCGGCAAGCTGGGGGACAAGGCCAGCCTGGATGAAGCCCTGCAGGCGCGTGAAGTGCCGAGCCCGCGCAAGCCGCTGAGCGAGCTGGCTGCTGAAGGCGATTTCAGCCTGTAAGGTTTGTGTTGGCCGTGCTGGCCTCTTCGCGGGCAAGCCCGCTCCTACGGGGATATCACCACCCTGTGCTGGAGGGGTTTACCCGCGAAGAGGCCGGTACGGGCCACAGCAATCAGTAGCCCCGGGCGAAATCGACTTCGCCACGCAACCCCTGCCCCGCCGCATACGCTCGCACATTCTCCGCAAACAAGCGCACCATCGCCGCCGGCGAGGTGGGCGCCGAGCTGTGCCCGGTCAGCAGCAAGCCCCAGGCGGTCCAGAACGGGTGTTGCTTGGGCAGCGGCTCCTGGCGGCACACATCGATCACCGCACCGGCCAGATGGCCCTCCTTCAACGCCTCGACCAGGTCGGCATCGACCACCGCCACACCACGTCCGGCATTGATGAACAAGGCCGAGGGCTGGAAGCACTTGAACAGCGCTGCGTCATACAGGTCATGAGTCGCCGGGGTATCCGGCAGCAGGTTCAGCACGTAGTCGACCTGGCCAACCAAGCGCGGCAGGTCGGCCAGCGCCGCCACCTCGACGAACGGCGCCTGCTCACGGGCGCTGCTGGCAATGCCGTACAGCGCCACACCAAACGGCTGCAGGAACTCGGCCACACGCTGACCAATGTCGCCCACACCCACAATGAGGACCTTGCGCCCTTCCAGGCTGCGCCCCGGGCGGTCATCCCACCGCCGCTCGACCTGGCTGACCAGGCGCGACAGCACCTCACGCTCATGGCCTAGCATATAGGTGAGCATGTACTCGGCCATCACCTGCCCGAAGATGCCTACTGCGCGGCTCAGGCGGTAATCACGCGGCAGGCCGTCGGCCAGCAACGGCGTGATACCGGCCCATGTCGACTGTATCCAGCCAGGCTTGTGGCCTTGGCGCAGCAGACTGGCCAGCAAGTCCGGCTGGCCCAGCCACACCGGGCACTGCGGTGCCTGGCGGGCCAGTTCGGCAGAGTCGCCGCTGGTCAACACTTCCACTTCTGGCGCGGCGGCGCGCAAAAGCCCGGCGTATCGAGCATGGTCATGCTCAGCGATCAGTACACGCATGGTCAGACGGGGTCGTTTCGGCGCAGCAGCTCTTCGGGCAGGTGCTCGATGTACTCATCTTCCAGCGGCGGCATCTGCAGGTGGTAGCCTTGGCTTTCGAGGTTCTCCAGCACCTTGGTGATGTCCTCGCGGGCCAGCTTGCGCTCAGGGCTGAGCACCAGGTCGAAAGCGTGCACGGGGGTGCCGAAGAACGGCAGCAGGCCTTCAGGCACGCGCTCCAGGCCGTCAGCCTTGAGTACGTACAGGTACATTTCGTTCTTGCGTGGGCTCTTGTAGATCGAGCAAATACGTTTCATCGGGTTTCTCCGGCACCTGCCAGGTTGTCCAGCAGGGCCTGGCCCATGCGCTCGCGGCGCCAGCCGCGCAGCGAATCGGGCAGTTGATAAGGGCCATTGGGGTATCCGCTCTTGAGCAGCGCCTCCAGGGCTTTCTTGCGCAGCATCAACTCGGGCGCAATCCCCAGGCGCTCGCCTTCGGCCTGGCCGATGGCACGCAGCTGCTTGAGAAGGCCGGCAGCCTCGATCGGCAGCGGCTCGGGCAAGGGCGCCGGCCATTGCTCGGCAGGCAGGCTGGCGGCGCGCTTGATCAGCTGGATGAGGCACTCGCCGTCCTGACGAATGGTGCGTGGGTGCATCTCGTCGATCTTGGCCAGGGCCGACAGGTTGTTCGGCTGGCTTTTGGCCATGGGCCAAAGCGAGTGCTCCTTGAGGATACGATTACGCGGCACATCGCGGTTGCGCGCTTCGCGCTCGCGCCAGGCGCACAGCTCACGTAGCACTGCCAGTTGTTGAGGCGCCAGCTTCCAGGCCAGCTTGACGTCGCGGTACAGGCTTTCAGGCTCGACTTCACGGCGCAACGCAGCCACCAGCTCGGCGCCGTCTTCCAGCACCCAGGCATACTTGTCGTCACTCAGCCGCGGGCGCAGCACGGTGAACAGCTCGGCCAGGTGCACGGCATCTTCGGCAGCGTAGCTGACCTGGGTTTCCGAGAGCGGGCGTTGCAGCCAGTCGGAGCGGGTTTCGCCTTTGGGCAATTCGATGCCCAGCACTTCCTGCACCAGCCGCGAATAGCCCATGGAGAAGCCCAGGTTCAGGTAACCGGCGGCCAGCTGAGTGTCGAACAGCGGCTGAGGCAGCTTGCCGGTCAGGCGCAGCAGCACTTCAAGGTCTTCGCTGCAGGCGTGCAGCACCTTGACCACACCGCTGTCTTCCAGCAGGTCGGCCAAGGGTTGCCAGTTGCCGATCAGCAGCGGGTCGATCAGAAAGGCGCGTTGGCCGTCGCCGATCTGAATCAGCCCGGCTTTCGGGTAGAAGGTGTCGACCCGCATGAATTCGGTGTCGACGGCGACGAAGGGCAGCAGGTGCCAGTCGCGGCAGTGTTCGGCCAGGCTCTGGTCGTCACGGATCCAGTGAATTTCGATGGCCACAAGGCTCTCCCACTAACATTGGCGCGCAGTATATACGGCGCGGGCACTGCGGGTGAAACTGTCCCGCTTTTCGGGGGCAGTCCACCCTGTGGGAGCGGGCGCACCCGCGAATGAAGGCAACACGGTGTATGGCCCGGGCTTGCCCGCTCCCACAGGGATCGCCCAAGCTTGCATGAAACGCGACTGGCTTCAGCGCTTGGCCGCCAGCCAGGGCCGGCAACTGGCGAACATGTCCAGCGACTGTTGGTAGAGCTCGGTATGCACCTGCAACAGGCCAAGCATCGAGTGGAACAGGTTGTCCTGGGACAGCGGGGCATCGCTGAGCCGTGCCAGGCAGTCGGTATCGACGCCGAAGTCCTCCTTGTAGCTGTCGGAGAACCAGGTCAGCAGCGGCACGTGCTTCTGCGGCTCGGGAGCGATGGCGTAGGGCGTGCCGTGCAGGAACAGGTTGTACTCGCCCAGCGACTCGCCGTGGTCGGACAGGTAGATCATCGCCGTGTCGACCTTGTCTTGCTTGCTGCGCAGGGTATCGATCAGCGAGGCCAGCACCTTGTCGGTATAGGCCAGGGTGTTGTCGTATCCGTTGATGATTTGCTCCTTGCTGCACTGGTTCAACGCGTTGCTCTGGCACACCGGTGTGAAGCGCTCGCCATCACTGGGGTAGCGCTTGAAGTACTCGGGGCCGTGGCTGCCCATCTGGTGCAGCACCAGCACGGTGTCCTTGTCGAGGTTGTCGATCAACGCGTCCAGGCCTTGCAGCAGGATCTGGTCATGGCATTCGCCATTGGCGCACAGCTGCGGATCATTGAGGTTGCTGACGTCGATGAACTGAACGCGGTCGCAGGTGCCTTTGCAGCCCGACTGGTTGTCACGCCACTGCACGGCCAGGCCGGCACGCTGGAGGATGTCCAACAGCCCTTCGCGGTTCTTCGCTACGCGGGCATCGTAATCCCTGCGCTTCATGCCCGAGAACATGCAAGGCACCGAAACCGCCGTTTCCGTACCACACGAGTGCACGTCGGAAAACGCCAGCAGGCCTTGCTCTTTGGCGAGATTGGGCGTGGTATCGCGGTCATAGCCCAGCACGCCGAAATGGTCTGCCCGGGCACTTTCCCCGACCACCAGCACGGTCAGCGACTTGCGCTCATGTTTTTGCCAGGCCGCATCACGCTTGGCATCTTCGCCATAATGCTGGAACGGGCGCGAAGCCGTACCGACCCGCTCGCTGACATAACCAATGGAGGCCCCGACGATATTGCTGGGGGTGAGCATCAGGCGCAATTCATGGTGATTGCGAAACAGCGACGACAGCCCTTGATAATTGACCAACGCTACCGAGCCAATGGTCACCACACAGGCACCACTGACCAGCAACTTGCCCAGCAGCTCGCGGTGCCACGGGCGGTAGGCGATTTGCGCCTTCCACAGCAGCACCGATGGCAGCACACCCAGCAGCAGGATATACGCGGCAAACTTGAACGACATCAAGTCGCGCACTTCCGCAACATTGGTCTCGGCCATATTGCGGAACATGGCGGCGTCAATAAGTACGCCGTACTGGTTCATGAAGTAAGCCACGCCCGCGCCACTCATGAACAACACGATAAGTACCGGCTTCAATACATACCGGAAGGCAAGTAACGTGAGCACAAGATTGAAGGCGAAAAGCATCAGCACAGCAAACGCCAGACTCAGCCACAACCCTGACAGGCCAGCAGGAACCGCCGCTTGCAGGTGCTCCCAGAGGAACATGTTGAAGCCGATCAGCAGGTAAAGACTGGCCAGCAGCGTGACCCATTCAGTCCGCAGGGATTTGAAGTTGAGCATCAGCGTTCGCAATCAAGAGTGATTATCACCCCCAGGCCAGATGGCACTGTGGGAAAGTTGGGCGAACTCTAGAAAGCACGTCATCAATTTTTCGTGAAAAACTCGGTAACAATTTCGTGAGGGCGCGTCTTTTACCAATTATCTCAAAACCATTCAGCTGCCATTCAGCCTGAACCGCCGTCACAAGCCTGCGCAAAGACAGCTATCCTCAATGGTCAGGACCTTACCGACAACCCTGACAGAGGTGAAGAAATGCCAGTTCCGCACGATCTGCTCGCTGACCTGCACGTTACCGCTGATGCATTCCAGGCACTCATAGAGAAGGATCAGGACCTGCACAAACTGCACAAGGAGTACAACGCCAAGGACAAGGAGGTGGTAGCCGCCGAAGGTAACGGCACCAACGACGAGGCCGTCAACCGCCTGCGCAAGGAAAGGTTGCTGATCAAGGACAAGATCGAACGGATCATTCATCCGCCCAAATCCTGACAGGCATTTATTGAATCCACCGGCCTCTTCGCGGGCAAGCCCGCTCCTACACCGATGTGCAGACCGTCGTAGGAGCGGGTTCACCCGCGAAAGGGCCGGGCCTGCTGGCCAGTATCCCTGGCCGTTCACCGTTGCCGTCGCTACCGTATTCGCGGGTACCCCCCCTACGCGCAGACCGTCGTAGAAACAGGTTCACCCGCGAAAGGGCCGGGCCTGTTGGCCAGTGTCCCAGGCCGTTCACCGTTGTCGCCGCCACCGTATTCGCGGGTAAACCCGCTCCTACGCCAATGTGCAGACCGTCGTAGGAGCGGGTTCACCCGCGAAAGGGCCGGGCCTGCTGGCCAGTATCCCTGGCCGGTCACCGTTGCCGTCGCCTCCGTATTCGCGGGTAAACCCGCTCCTACCACCAGCAGGAGCGGGCGAGCCCGCGAAGAGGCCTGCAGCCCTACACAGCAACCAGCGCTTTCAACGCCCCATCCAGGTCCTCGACCAGGTCACGGTAATCCTCGATACCTACCGACAACCGCAGCAGGTTCTCGCTGATCCCCATCACCCCTTTCTGTTCTGGGCTCAGCGAGCAGTGCGACATGCTCCAGGAATGGTTGATCATGCTTTCCACCCCACCCAGCGAGTCGGCCAGGACAAAGATCTGCAGCGCCTCCACCAGGCGGTTGAGCGCGGCGCGGTCGCCTTTCACTTTCATCGCCACCACCGCCCCGCCACTGCGCATCTGGCGTTTGCACAGCTCATGCTGAGGGTGGCTTTCCAGCCCTGGGTAATACACCTGCTCGACCTGCGCGTGACCTTCCAGGAAGCGCGCCACCTGCAGGGCATTGGCGCACTGGCGCTCCATGCGCACATCCAGGGTCTTCAGACCGCGCAGGGCCAGGTAGCAGTCGAACGGCCCCTGCACCGCCCCTATCGCCATGCTGATACGGCGCAGGCGCGCCAGCAACGCATCATTGGCCGCCACCACCACACCGCCGGTGAGGTCGGAGTGGCCACCGATGTACTTGCTGGCCGAGTGCATCACCAGGTCCACACCCAGGGTGATCGGACGCTGGTTCCACGGCGAGCAGAAGGTGTTGTCGATGCAGGTGAGGATGCCCTTGGCCTTGGCCAGGTCGCACACCGCCTTGATGTCGACCAGGTGCAGCAACGGGTTGGTCGGCGACTCGATCCAGATCAGCTGGGTTTCCGGCTTGATCGCAGCCGCTACGGCTTCAAGGTCGTTGAGATCGACATAGGTGGTGGTCAGCCCCGAGGTGCGGCTGCGGTAATCTTCCATGATGCGGAACGTGCCACCGTACACGCCGTTCATCACCACCACGTGGGCATCCTTGGGCAGCAGCTCAAGCACGGTTGCGGTGGCATTGACCCCCGAGGCGCAGGCCACAGCGCCCACGCCTTCTTCCAAGGCAGCGACACAGGTTTCGTAGGCATGCCGGGTGGGGTTGCCGACGCGGCTGTAGGAATATTCCGGTTTATCGTCCAGGCTGCGCTTGGTGAACGAACTGGCGGTGACGATGGCCGGAAAAATGGCGTTATCGGCAACGCTGAACTGCTCGCCGGCGTGAATGGTACGGGTGGCGAAATTGCGCGGCTTGTCGGACATGGTCAGGCCCATTGGCAGAATGAAAGCTGCAACTATCGCACAACCCAAATCATCTGGCCTTGGGGTAATCTGTGAAATATTTTTCTGCACGGCCAGCGCGCGATATGGACAGTTTCGACCAGCACATTCTTACCCTGCTACAGCGTGATGCCTCGATCTCGCTGAAGGACCTGGCCGAGGCCGTCAACCTGTCCACCACACCGTGCTGGAAGCGGGTCAAGCGCCTGGAGGAAGACGGCTACATCCTAGGCCGCGTCGCCCTGCTGGACCCCGAACGGCTAGGCTTGGGGCTCACCGTGTTCGTCCAGCTCAAGACCCAGCGTCACGACAGCGCATGGCTGGAGCAGTTTGCTGCGACGGTGACCGGGTTCGAGGAAGTGATGGAGTGCTACCGCATGTCCGGGGACTGGGACTACATGCTGCGGGTGGTGGTGGGTGATATTGCGGCGTATGACCGGTTCTACAAAAAGCTGATTACCCGTACCGATGGGTTGTCGAACATCACGTCCAGTTTTGCCATGGAGCAGATGAAGTACACCACGGCTTACCCGGTGCATCGCGCCTGACCGGTGCTGGATTCTTCGCGGGCAAACCCACAGGATCACCTCAACCTCAAGCACTGTGAGGTCCCGTAGGAGCGGGTTCACCCGCGAAGAGGCCAGCACAGGCACCCCATCAATCCGAGGCCAACACCGCCGCAATGCGGTTCCCCGCCTTGGCTTTCACGACCTTGATCGCCACGAATTTCGAGGTCGGGGTATAGGTCCCCTCACCATAACTTTCCAGCGGTACCAACGGGTTGGTTTCCGGGTAATACGCCGCCGCCTGCCCCTCAGGCACGTCATACGCCACCAGGCGGAACCCCGACACCCGCCGCTCCACGCCATCCTCCCACAGCGACACAAGGTCCACTTGCTCACCCGGTTCGAAGCCCAGGCGACGGATGTCCGCCTCATTGACGAACACCACTTCACGCAGGCCGAACACCCCACGGTAGCGGTCGTCCAGGCCATACAGGGTGGTGTTGTACTGATCGTGCGAACGCAGGGTCTGCAAAATCAGGTCGGGCTTGTCACCACGGGCCAGTACCTTGGCGTTGACCAGTTCCTCGGGCAGCGCGTGGGGCATGAAGCGGGCTTTGCCCGTGGCCGTGCGGAAGTTGCGATCGGCGGCATTGTTGCCAAGGTGGAACCCGCCGGGGCTGTTCAAGCGTTCATTGAAACCGGTAAAGCCCGGAATCACGTCAGCGATCATGTCGCGAATGCGGTTGTAATCGGCCACCGCGTGCTCCCAGTCGATCGGCTGGTTGCCCAGCGTGGCCTTGGCCATGCCGGCAATGATCCACGGTTCCGAGCGCATATGCGGCGAGCGCGGGCGCAACTGGCCGTTGGAGATGTGCACCATGCTGAAGGTGTCCTCCACGGTCACGCCTTGCGGCCCTTCGGCCTGCAGGTCGATTTCGGTACGGCCCAGGCACGGCAGGATCAGCGCATCGCGGCCGGTGACCAGGTGCGAGCGGTTGAGCTTGGTGGAAATCTGCACGGTCAACGCGCAGTTCTGCAGCGCCGCGTGGGTGCGCGCGGTGTCCGGGGTGGCTTGGGCAAAGTTGCCGCCCAGGCCAATGAACACCTTGGCCCGCCCCTCTTCCATAGCCTTGATCGCCAACACTGCGTTGTGCCCATGGGTACGCGGCACACTGAACTGGAAACGTTGTTCGATGGCATCGAGTAGCGCCGCCGAGGGTTTCTCGTCAATGCCCATGGTACGGTCACCCTGCACGTTACTGTGGCCACGCACCGGCGACAGGCCTGCGCCGGGCTTGCCGACGTTGCCACGCAGCAGCTGCAGGTTGACGATTTCCTGCACGGTCGGCACCGAATGGCGGTGCTGGGTGACGCCCATGGCCCAGCACATGATGACCCGCTCGGCCTTGCGGTACATGCGGGCGGCCAGCTCGATCTCGGCCAGGGTCAAGCCCGATTGTTTGACGATGTGCTCCCAGGACGTGGCGTCCACCGCCGCCAGGTAATCGTCGACGCCGCTGGTGTGCTCGGCGATGAAGGCATGGTCGAACACCGCCGGCTCGCCCTTGGCCTGTGCCTCGCGCTCCCATTGCAACAAGTACTTGGCAATACCGCGCATTGCCGCCATGTCCCCACCCAAGGCCGGGCGGAAGTAGGCGCTGGAGGTCGGCTCGGAGCCGTTGCTGAGCATTTCGAACGGGTGCTGCGGGTGCTGGAAGCGCTCAAGGCCACGCTCTTTCAGCGGGTTGAAGCAGACGACCTGAGCGCCACGCTTGACCGCTTCGCGCAGGGGTTCGAGCATGCGCGGGTGGTTGGTGCCGGGGTTCTGCCCGATGACGAATATCGCGTCGGCCAGCTCCAGATCGTGGAACACCACGGTGCCCTTGCCCACCCCGAGGGTTTCCGACATGCCCGCGCCGCTGGCTTCGTGGCACATGTTCGAGCAATCCGGGAAGTTGTTGGTGCCGTAGGCACGCACGAACAGCTGGTAAAGGAACGCCGCTTCGTTGCTGGCCCGGCCCGAGGTGTAGAATTCGGCCTCATCGGGCGATTGCAGCGCACGCAGGTGCCTGGCGACCAGCTCGAAGGCCTCCTGCCAGGTGGTTTCGACATAGTGGTCGGTGGCGGCGTCGTAGCGCATCGGGTGGGTGAGGCGGCCCTGGTATTCAAGCCAGTAGTCGGTCTGTTCCTTCAGCGCGCTGACGCTGTATTTGGCGAAGAAAGCCGGGTCGACCGAGCGGCCGGTGGCTTCCCAGTTGACCGCCTTGGCGCCGTTTTCGCAGAACTTGACCATGTCGCTTTCCGGCGACTCGCCCCAGGCACAGCCGGGGCAGTCGAAACCGCCGTTCTGGTTGGTCTTGAGCATGGCCCGCAGGTTCTTGAAGGCGTTGTCGCTGCCCAGCCAGCTCTTGGTCACGCTTTTGAGCGCCCCCCAGCCGGCAGCGGCGCCCTTGTAGTCCCTGATGTGTTCGTCCTGGCTCATGCGATGAATCCTCACGCTTCGATGCTTTTTTCCAGCCTATGGAGCGTGGGAAGGGGCGTCCAATCGAAAGATCTTACGGCGTGATAAGCGGTTTCGATCATGGCTGCCAGAGGCTGTCCCAGGCGATAGAGGCCATCGATCAACCGGTCAGGCAAAGCAATTTGACGGCCTTGCGGCCAGGTTATAGCTTGGAGTCATGTCCCAACCCATTCGAGTGCGAACGTGGAACAGAACAGCCGGGCCCTGATCGACGGCTTCAACCGGAAAATCGACTACCTGCGGATGTCGGTCACCGACCGCTGTGACTTCCGTTGCGTGTACTGCATGGCCGAAGACATGCAGTTTCTGCCGCGCCAGCAAATCCTCAGCCTCGAAGAACTGTTCCAGGTGGCCGAACGCTTCGTCGCGCTGGGCACCCGAAAGATCCGCCTGACGGGTGGCGAGCCACTGGTACGCCAGGGCATCGTCGACCTGTGCGGGCGCATCGCCGCCCTGCCCGGCCTGCGCGAGCTGTGCCTGACCAGCAACGGCTCGCAACTCGGGCGCCTGGCTCAGCCGCTGTTCGACGCCGGGGTGACACGCCTGAACATCAGCCTGGATAGCCTGGATGCCGACCGTTTCAAGCAGCTGACCCGCACCGGCGACCTAGCCCAGGTAATCGCCGGCATCGACGCCGCACGCCAGGCCGGTTTCAAACGCACCAAGCTCAACTGCGTGGTACTCAAAGGCCGCAACGACCATGAACTGGTCGATCTGGTGCGCTTTGCCATCGAACGCGAGCTGGACATCACCTTCATCGAGGAAATGCCGCTGGGGGTAATAAGCGAGCATGAACGTGGCGAATCGTTCTGCTCCAGCGATGAAGTACGGGCACGCCTGGCCGAGCAGTTCACGCTGGTCGAATCGACCGAGTCGTCCATGGGGCCGGCCCGCTACTGGCGCCTGGCCGAAGCCGCGAACACCCGGGTCGGCTTCATTTCCCCGCACAGCCACAACTTCTGCGCCACCTGCAACCGCGTGCGCCTTACCGTAGAAGGCCGCCTGCTGCTGTGCCTGGGCAACGAACACTCGGTCGACCTCAAGCACGTGCTGCGCGCCCACCCGGGCAACCCCGAACGCCTGGAAAAGGCCATTCGCGATTCGCTGCACCTCAAGCCCTATCGCCATCACTTCGAAGTCGGTGGCGATGTGCAGATCCTGCGCTTCATGAACATGACCGGCGGCTGAGCAGCCGTCTCTGGATTTCCATGATCGTCCCCCCCTCCACCGATGTGTTGCGCGTGTTGTTCACCCTCAAGGGGTCGATCGTCAAACGCATTGCCTTGCGTTGCCTGATGGTGACACTGCTGGCCGCGCTGATCGTGCTGGTCGAGCGGCATTTCCCGACGTATTTCTACCCGGTCAGCGCCACGCCATTCACCTTGCTGGGCCTGTCGCTGTCGATCTTCATGAGCTTTCGCAACAATGCGTGCTACGACCGTTGGTGGGAGGGGCGCAAGGCCTGGGGCAAACTGATTATCGAAACCCGCTCGTTCGTGCGGGAAAGCGTGGCGATTACCGACGAAACACTGCGCGCCGAACTGCTGCGCAACCTGTGTGGTTTCGCCCATGCACTCAATGCCCGGCTGCGTAACGAGGACGAACGGGCAGCTGCCAGGCCGTGGCTGGCCAGGGCCGATGCGATCAGCCCGCACAATGTGTGCGACGGCATCCTGCGTGAAATCGGCGAACACTGTTCACGGTTGGCCGCACAGCAACAGATCAGCGAATGGCGCTACAACCTGCTGGAGCAGCGCCTGGTGGGCCTGACCGAAGTGCAAGCCACCTGCGAGCGGATCAAGGGCACACCCTTGCCGTTCCCCTACACGCTGCTGCTGCACCGTACCATCTACATTTTCTGCCTGCTGCTGCCGTTTGCCCTGGCCGAGCCGCTGGGCTGGCTGGCACCGCTGTTCACCACCATCGTGGGGTACACGTTCTTCGGGCTGGATGCGATCGGCAACGAGCTGGAAGACCCGTTCGGGCGCGATGAGAACGATCTGCCGACCGATGCCATGGTGCGGACTGTGGAGCGCGATGTGCTGGCCGGGCTGGGGGAACAGCAGCTACCTCCCGCCTTGTTGCCGGTGGGGTATGTGTTGAGCTGACCGTGGGTGGTTGCCTGTTCTGGCCTCTTCGCGGGTAAACCCGCTCCTACATCGGCAACAGGTGTTTGACGAAGTTGCAGGGCCGGTGCCGTGCATCCAGCTGCTCGGCCAGAATCCCTTCCCAGGCGGTGCGGCAGGCCCCGGTCGAGCCCGGCAGGCAGCACACCAACGTGCGGTTGGACAACCCGGCCAACGCCCGGCTCTGCACGGTCGAGCTGCCAATATCGAGAATCGACAATGCCCGGAACAACTCGCCAAACCCATCGATACGCTTGTCCAGCAGGCACTCGACCGCTTCGGGTGTGCTGTCGCGCCCGGTAAAGCCGGTACCGCCGGTGATCAGCACCACCTGCACCTGTTCATCGGCAATCCAGCTGGCCACCTGAGCGCGGATCTTGTACAGGTCGTCCTTGAGCAGCGCTCGCGCCACCAGCCGGTGACCGACCTCGACCGAGCGGTTGGCCAGCAGCGCGCCGGAAGTATCGTTGTCGTAGGTACGGGTGTCGCTGACAGTCAGCACGGCGATGTTCAGCGGTACGAAGACCGCATCAAGTTGGACGCGCACGGTGAAGCTCCTTGAAGGGTATTTTCACCACGCTAGAGGCATACCCCCAGAGGCGTCCAATCGATATGACGTACCGGCCGATCAATGACATCTATCGCAGACGTGGGTTAAGGTCTGCATAACCAGACGCCAGGCACTTCCATGGACATCAAGCAGCTCAAGTTCCTCATCGCCCTCGACCAGACCCGCCACTTCGGCCAGGCGGCGGCGCTGTGCCATATCACCCAACCGACGCTGTCCATGCGCCTGCGCAACCTGGAAGACGAACTGGACCTGGTGCTGGTCAAGCGGGGCCAGCGCTTCGAAGGTTTCACCGAGGCCGGCGAGCGCATCCTGGCCTGGGCCCGTACCCTGCTCGCCGCCCATGACGGCCTGCAGGCCGAGGCTGCCAGTTGCCGTGGCCAGGTGGTCGGCAGCCTGCGCCTGGGCACGGTGCCGCTGGCCAGTTTCAACCCCATGCACCTGCTGCTGCCCCTGCGCGAAAAATACCCCGAACTGCACTTTCAGCTCAGCTCGCTGAGTTCGGAACAGGTCATCGACGGCCTCAGCCGCAACCAGCTCGACCTGGGTATCTGCTACCTGGACCAGGTCAACACCAGCTTCTTCGAAGTGATCGAACTCGGCACCACCACCATGGGCCTGCTGCACGATACACGGCACTTTCAGTTCGCCAGCGACCGGCTGCGCTGGGAGGAGCTTGGCGATATTCCGCTGGGGCTGCTGAGCAAAGGCATGCACTACCGCCAGTCGCTGGACCTGAGCTTCCGCAGCCGTGGTCTGGAGCCCAATGCGGTGCTTGAGAGCGACTCGAGCTTCCAGCTTATCCAGGCCATCAACACCGGCATATGTTGCGCGATCATGCCACTGGACTGCGGCCTGGAAGACCTCAGCGAGCACCTGCGCATCGTACCGGTGGCCGACGCCGCCATCCACAGCCCGGTCGGCCTGCTGCTGCGCCGCAGCGAGCCGCGCTCGGCGATTGCCGAGCAATGCTTTGCCGAGGCCCGGGGGTTGTTTCAGGCCACCTGATCGGCGGTAGCCTGGCGATACTGGCGTGGCGTAAAGCCGGTCAGTTGCTTGAACTGGCGGCTGAAGGCGCTGTGGTCGGTGTAGCCGCAGCGCATCGCCACTTCAGTGATCGGCAGCTCCGAATGCAGCAGGCGATGGGCATGCTCCAGGCGCGCCTTGTGGATCATCTGCCGGGGCGTGAGGTGGAACACCCGCTTGCAATAGCGCTCCAGCTGGGCCACGGAGATACCGGCGATGCGGGTTAGCTCGCCCATGCTGATCGGCTGGTGAAAATGCTGGCGAATGTGCTCGTCCACCGCAGCCAGGCGCTGGTAAGCGGGGTGGCTGTCGGCGGCTGACTGCAGGTCGACCGAAATACCAACCAGGCCGATGATCTCGCCCGCCTGGTTGTACAGCGGGCGCTTGTGGGTCAGGCACCAGCCGGGTTCACGGCTGCCGTACAGGTGCAGCTCCAGTTGGTCCTCCAGCACCATCCCTTCCTTGAGCACCCGGCGGTCCTGCTCGGTGTACCCAGGGCCCAGCTGTGCCGGGAACACTTCGGCGCTGGTCTTGCCCAGCAGCGGTTGCAAGCGCTTGAGGCCGCAGCGCTGGACCAAGGTGTTGTTGGCCAGCACGTAGCGGGCGGCCGGGTCCTTGATGAAGATTGCGGCGTTGGGGATGGCGTCGAGCATCGGCAGCAACAGCGATACGCCGGCGAGCAGGGCCTCGAGGGTGGCGGGGCGGTGCTGGTCGAGAGACTGGTAGAGGGTTGCCAGGGGGGCGTCGGTCATCTGTCGGTTCTCTGCTGGCTGGGCCGGCCTCTTCGCGGGTGAACCCGCTCATACAGGGCCCCCACAGATTTCGAATCCTGTGCGGTACCTGTAGGAGCGGGTTCACCCGCGAAAGGGCCGGCACTAGCACTGCATCTCTCAAACCCTTATCCGGTATGGCTTTGAGCCTATCCCCCCGCTTTGCGCCTTACCACTGTTTTTCTGCAACTGTGCCGATTTCGTCATCCCCCTTGCAGAAAACCATCAAGAACCGCCGCCCCGACCGGTTCACTCTATGCCCCACGCAAGCCGCCCAAGTCCTACAAGAGCGCGGCCCAAAAAGCCGCATCTCGTGACATCAGACCTGCCTATCCAATAACCAACAAAAAGGCGAACCCATGTCAGGCAAATTCAAAAAACAGTTATCACTGCTGGACCTCACCTTCATCGGCCTAGGGGCCATTTTCGGCTCCGGCTGGCTGTTCGCCGCCAGCCACGTGTCGGCCATCGCCGGCCCGGCCGGCATCCTCTCCTGGTTTCTCGGCGGGTTCGCCGTACTGCTGCTGGGTATCGTCTACTGCGAGCTGGGCGCCGCCCTGCCACGTGCCGGCGGCGTGGTGCGCTACCCGGTTTACTCGCACGGCCCACTGCTCGGCTACCTGATGGGTTTCATCACCCTGATCGCCTTTTCCAGCCTGATCGCCATCGAAGTGGTCGCCTCACGCCAATACGCCGCCGCCTGGTTCCCCGGGCTGACCAAGGCCGGCTCCAGCGACCCAACCGTGCTCGGCTGGCTGGTGCAGTTCGCCCTGTTGGGGCTGTTCTTCTTCCTCAACTACCGCAGCGTGAAAACCTTCGCCAAGGCCAACAACCTGGTCAGCGTGTTCAAGTTCATCGTGCCGCTGCTGGTGATCGGCGTGCTGTTCACCTTCTTCAAGCCAGAAAACTTCGAGGTCCAGGGCTTTGCCCCGTTCGGCCTGTCCGGGGTGGAAATGGCCGTATCCGCCGGCGGCATCATCTTCGCCTACCTCGGCCTGACGCCGATCATTTCGGTGGCCAGCGAGGTCAAGAACCCGCAGCGCACCATCCCGATTGCGCTGATTCTTTCGGTGTTGCTGTCCACCGCGATCTACGCTTTGCTGCAACTGGCCTTCCTCGGCAGCGTGCCGACCGAAATGTTGGCCAACGGCTGGGCCAGCGTGACCAAGGAACTGGCCCTGCCCTACCGTGACATCGCCCTGGCGCTGGGTGTGGGCTGGCTGGCCTACCTGGTGGTGGCCGACGCAGTGATCTCGCCAAGCGGCTGCGGCAACATCTACATGAACGCCACCCCGCGCGTGATCTATGGCTGGGCGCAGACCGGCACCTTCTTCAAGTACTTCACCCGCATCGATGCAGAGTCCGGCATCCCGCGCCCGGCCCTGTGGCTGACATTTGGCCTGTCGGTGTTCTGGACCCTGCCCTTCCCATCGTGGGAAGCGCTGATCAACGTGGTGTCCGCCGCTCTGGTACTGAGCTACGCCGTAGCGCCGGTCAGCGTCGCCGCCCTGCGCCGCAATGCACCACACATGCCGCGCCCGTTCCGGGTCAAGGGCATGGCTGTGCTCGGCCCGCTGTCGTTCATCATCGCCGCGCTGATCGTGTACTGGTCGGGCTGGAACACCGTGTCGTGGCTGCTGGCCCTGCAGATCGTGATGTTCGTGCTGTACCTGCTGTGTAGCCGTTTCGTACCCACCCAGCACCTGTCGCTGGCCCAGCAAGTTCGCTCGTCGGCGTGGCTGATCGGGTTCTATGCGCTGACCATCCTGCTGTCGTGGCTGGGCAGCTTCGGCGGCTTGGGCGTCATCGGCCACCCATTCGACACCGTGGTCGTGGCGGCCTGCGCGCTGGGCATCTACTACTGGGGCGCGGCCACTGGCGTGCCTGCCCACCTGGTGCGCCTGGAAGGCGAGGACGAAAGCGAAGCCTGCGCTGAAACCTATACCGGCCGCCCTGCTGCCGTCGCTTCCTGATCTTTTACGCAAGGGACAAGCCCATGAAACAGATTCACGTCATCGACTCCCACACTGGCGGCGAACCAACCCGCCTGGTGATGAAGGGCTTTCCGCAACTGCACGGCCGCAGCATGGCCGAACAGCGCGACGAACTGCGCGAGCTGCACGACCGGTGGCGCCGCGCCTGCCTGCTGGAGCCACGCGGCAACGATGTGCTGGTTGGCGCACTGTACTGCCCGCCAGTGTCGGCCGACGCCACCTGCGGGGTGATCTTCTTCAACAACGCCGGTTACCTGAACATGTGCGGCCACGGCACCATCGGCCTGGTCGCCTCGCTACAGCACCTGGGCCTGATCGCACCGGGTGTGCACAAGATCGACACCCCGGTCGGCCAGGTCAGCGCCACCCTGCATGACGACGGCGCCATCACCATCGGCAACGTGCCCTCCTACCGCTACCGCCAACAGGTTGCGGTGGACGTGCCCGGCCATGGCGTGGTGCACGGCGACATCGCCTGGGGCGGCAACTGGTTCTTCCTCGTTGCCGAACACGGCCAGCGCATCGAGCTGGATAACCGCGAGGTGTTGACCGAGTACACCTGGGCCATGCTCAAGGCGCTCGAAGCCCAAGGCATCACCGGCGAAAACGGCGCGCCCATCGACCATGTCGAGCTGTTCGCCGACGACGCCAACGCCGACAGCCGCAACTTCGTGATGTGCCCCGGCAAGGCCTACGACCGCTCCCCGTGCGGCACAGGCACCAGCGCCAAGCTGGCCTGCCTGGCCGCCGACGGCACGCTTGCCGAAGGCCAGACCTGGGTGCAGGCCAGCATCACCGGCAGCCAGTTTCACGGCCGTTACGAGCGTGACGGCGAGCGTATTCGACCGTTCATCACCGGCCGCGCCCACATGACCGCCGACAGCACCCTGCTGATCGACGAACAGGACCCGTTCGCCTGGGGCATCTGAGCCCCCGGCCTTTTGACCAAACCCAATTTCGCCAGGAGTAACAACAATGACCAACAACATTTTCACCGGCACCATGCCCGCCCTGATGACCCCATGCACCGCCGAGCGCAAGCCGGACTTCGACGCCTTGGTGCGCAAGGGCCGCGAACTGATCGAAGCCGGCATGAGCGCGGTGGTGTACTGCGGCTCGATGGGTGACTGGCCGCTGCTGACCGAGGCCGAGCGCCAGGAAGGCGTGGCGCGCCTGGTGGCGGCCGGTATCCCGACCATCGTCGGCACGGGCGCAGTCAACACCCGTGAGGCAGTGTCGCATGCCGCCCACGCCGCCAAGGTCGGTGCCGCCGGCCTGATGGTCATCCCTCGCGTGCTCAGCCGCGGCGCCTCGCTGATCGCCCAGAAGCATCACTTCTCGGCCATCCTGGCTGCCGCGCCGAAGCTGCCGGCGGTGATCTACAACAGCCCCTACTACGGTTTTGCCACCCGCGCCGACCTGTTCTTCGAACTGCGTAGCGCGTTCCCCAACCTGATCGGTTTCAAGGAGTTCGGCGGTGGCGCCGACCTGCGCTACGCCGCCGAGCACATCACCTCCAAGGATGACGATGTCACCCTGATGGTCGGTGTCGACACCCAGGTGGTGCATGGCTTCGTCAACTGCAACGCCACCGGCGCCATCACCGGCATCGGCAATGCGCTGCCGCGCGAAGTGCTGCAACTGGTGAGCCTGAGCAAACAGGCCGCCAAAGGCGACGCCCGTGCCCGCCGCCTGGCGCGCGAGCTGGAAGCGGCGCTGGCGGTGCTGTCGTCGTTCGATGAAGGCTGCGACCTGGTGTTGTATTACAAGCACTTGATGGTGCTCAACGGCGACACCGAGTACAGCCTGCACTTCAACGAGACCGACGTACTGACCGACGCTCAGCGCAACTATGCCGAACAGCAGTACGCGCTGTTCCGCAGCTGGTACGCCAGCTGGTCGGCTGAGCAGAACATCGCCTGAGCAGCCACTGCTCTCCCTGTGGGGGCGGGCGTGCCCGCGAATCAGGCGACCCGGTGCATGGCACCGGCTTCGCCGGTGTTCGCGGGTGAACCCGCTCCTACAGGGGTCGTAATCCCCCCATGCATCTGCATTAGATTTCCAAGGAGGCTACATGCCCCTCACAGGCAACCTGCTGATCGGCCAAAGGCCGGTAACCGGCAGCCGCGACGCCATCCGTGCCATCGACCCAGCCACCGGTCAGACGTTGGAGCCGGCCTACCTCGGCGGCACCGGCGAACACGTGACCCAGGCCTGCGCGCTGGCCTGGGCGGCATTCGACGCCTACCGCGAAACCTCGCTCGAACAACGAGCAGACTTTCTTGAAGCCATCGCCACACAGATCGAGGCCCTCGGCGATGCCCTGATCGACCGCGCCGTGGCCGAAACCGGCCTGCCCAAGGCGCGCATTCAGGGCGAGCGTGGCCGTACCTGCACCCAGCTACGCACCTTTGCCCGTACAGTGCGGGCCGGCGAATGGCTGGACGTGCGGGTCGACAGCGCCCTGCCTGAGCGCCAGCCCCTTCCCCGCGCTGATCTGCGCCAGCGCCAGGTGGCCCTGGGGCCAGTCGCCGTGTTCGGCGCCAGCAATTTCCCGCTGGCCTTCTCGGTGGCCGGTGGTGACACCGCGTCGGCATTGGCCGCTGGCTGCCCCGTGGTGGTCAAGGCCCACAGTGCCCATCCCGGCACCAGTGAGCTGGTCGGCCAGGCAGTGGCGCAAGCAGTGAAGCAGTGCGCGTTACCGAACGGTGTGTTCTCGCTGCTTTATGGCTCGGGCCGTGAAGTGGGCATTGCCATGGTCAGCGACCCGCGCATCAAGGCCGTTGGTTTCACCGGCTCGCGCAGCGGTGGCATGGCGCTGTGCCAAGCCGCCCAGGCGCGCCCGGAGCCCATCCCGGTGTATGCCGAAATGAGTTCGATCAACCCGGTGTTCCTATTCGACGCCGCCCTGCAAGCCCGTGCCGAAGCACTGGCACAAGGTTTCGTCGCCTCGCTGACCCAGGGCGCCGGCCAGTTCTGCACCAACCCGGGCCTAGTAATCGCCCGGCAGGGGCCGGCCCTGCAGCGGTTCATCACTGCAGCCGCCGGTTACGTGCAGCAGGCCCCCGCCCAAACCATGCTCACCCCCGGCATTTTCAGTGCCTACCAGGCCGGTATCGCAGCCCTGGCAGACAACCCCTGCGCCCAAACCATCGCCAGTGGCCAAACCGATCAGGGCCCCAACCAGTGCCAGGCACAGTTGTTCGTGACCCAGGCCGAAGCGTTTCTCGCCGACCCGGCGTTGCAGGCTGAAGTGTTCGGTGCAGCGTCGCTGGTCGTTGCCTGCACCGACGCTGAGCAGGTCCGCCAGGTAGCCGAACACCTGGAAGGTCAGCTGACCGCCACCCTGCAACTGGACGAGGCCGATATCGAAAGCGCTCGCGCCCTGCTCCCCACCCTTGAGCGCAAGGCCGGGCGCATTCTGGTCAATGGCTGGCCGACGGGTGTCGAGGTGTGCGATGCCATGGTCCACGGCGGGCCGTTTCCGGCCACTTCCGATGCCCGCACCACCTCGGTGGGCACCGCGGCGATCCTGCGATTCCTGCGCCCGGTTTGCTATCAGGACTTCCCCGATGCGCTGTTGCCGCAGGCATTGAAACACGGCAACCCGCTGCAACTGCGGCGCCTGCTAGACGGCAAACGGGAAGGCTGAGCATGCTCGAAACCGCTGAAACCGATATTGCCGTGGTCGGCGCAGGCATCGTCGGCGTCGCCTGTGCCTTGCAACTGGCCCGCCAGGGCCGACGGGTAACCCTGGTCGACCGCCAGGCACCCGGCCTTGGCGCGTCCTTCGGCAATGCCGGGCACCTGGCAACCGAGCAAGTGTTCCCGATTGCCGACCTGTCGATCCTCAAGCGCCTGCCTCGCATGCTGCTCGACCCGATGGGCCCGCTGCGCCTGGACTGGAAATACCTGCCCAAGGCCATGCCGTGGTTCACCCGGCTGCTGCTCAACCTGCGCCCGGCGCCGTTCCAGCGCAGCGTGGCGGGCATCCGCACGCTGAACGAAGGCAGCCTGGGCGCCTGGCAACGGCTGTTGGGCTCGATCGGGCGCAGCGAGTTGTTTCAAGAGGATGGTTCGTTGCTGGTGTTCGAGAAGCCTGAGTCACGCCAGGCGTTGGAGGCGTTGCGCACACGCATGCAACAGCAGGCGGTACCGGTGGACTTCTGGTCGGCCGAAACCGTGCGCGAAGCAGCGCCGCAACTCAGCCCGTCACTGTTAGGCGGCCTGTTCTTCCCGTGCACCGGGCACTTCATCGACCCTTATCGGGTGGTGTGCGAATTGTTCGAAGCGGCCAAGGCCAGTGGGGTGCGCTTTGTCCAGGCGCAGGTCGATGGCGGGCAGTTGCACAGTGCCGGCGTGAGCCTTGCCAGCGACCAAGGCATGCTCAATGCCCGCCAGGTGCTTGTCAGCTGTGGCGCCCATTCTGCAAAACTGACTGCCGCGCTGACAGGCACGCGGGTGCCGCTGGATACCGAACGCGGCTACCACCTGATGTTGCCGGGTGAGCACCAGCGCCTGCCGTTTGCAGTCACCTCGCTTGAGCGAAAATTCATCATGACGCCCATGGCCGAAGGCTTGCGCCTGGCGGGCACAGTGGAGTTTGCCGGGCTGCAGGCACCGCCGAGCATGCAGCGGGCGTGGCAGTTGCACCGGTTGAGCAAGGGGTTGTTCCGGCACGACTTGAGCGTCGAAGGGGCAACGCCGTGGATGGGTTTCAGGCCTTCGTTGCCGGACTCATTGCCCGTGATCGACAGGGTGTGCGATGGGCGGGTGCTGTTGGCGTTTGGGCATCAGCACCTGGGGTTGACCCAGGCGGCGGTGACGGCGGAATGGGTGGGGCGGTTGGCTGAGCAGGCTGGTGGGCCTGAGATGGGCGCATACCGACTGGACCGGTTTTAGCCTCTACCGGCCCATTCGCGGGCAAGCCCACTCCCACAGAGAGGGTGCAGTATCTGAAACCTGCGGTGTCTCTGTGGGTGCGGGCTTGCCCGCGAATGGGCTGCAAAGCAGCCCCTCCAAGGCTCAGCGGTAACGCTCGAGCCAGTGCGCATAAGGCGCTGGCAAGGTCCAGGACGCTTTTTCCACCCCCAGCTCCTTGGCCGCGAAGTAAGCCCAGTGCGGGTCGGCCAGGTGCGCGCGCCCTACCGAAACCAGATCCAGCTGGTTGGCCTGCAATGCGGCCTCCGCCAACTGCGGCGTACCAAAGCCCCACGCCGACGTCACGGGCAGCTTCGCTTCGCGGCGCACGCGCTCGGCAATCGGCCCCATGAACGCTGGCCCCCAGGGGATGTGGGTCTCGGGAATGGTAAAGCCGACACTCACGCTCAGTAGGTCGAGCCCACCGGCCTTGAAGCGACGGGCCAGTTCGATCGACTCTTCCAGGGTCTGCTCATCGCGGCCATCGTATTCCAACACACCAAAGCGCGCGGTCAGCGGCAGGTTCTCCGGCCACACTTCGCGCACGGCGGCCAGTGTTTCCAGCAGGAAGCGGCTGCGATTTTCGAAGCTGCCACCGTAGGCATCGGTGCGCTTGTTGGAGTGCTCGGAGAAGAAGCTCTGGCCCAGGTAGCCATGGGCAAAGTGCAGTTCTATCCACTCGAAGCCGGCATCACGCGCACGGCGGGCGGCATCGACGAAGTCCTGCTTGACCCGGGCGATATCGTCCAGCGTCATTTCGCGTGGCACTTTCGGCAGGTGCGCACCAAAGGCAATGGCAGACGGGGCAATGGTCTCCCAGCCGCGCGCGTCGTCGGCGGCAATGTGGTCATCACCCTCCCACGGGCGGTTGGCGCTGGCCTTGCGCCCGGCGTGGGCGATCTGGATACCCGGCACGGAGCCGGCAGCCTTGATGGCCTGCACCACCGGTACGAACGCCTGAGCGTGGGCATCGCTCCAGATACCGGCGCAACCGGGGGTGATACGCCCTTCCGGCGCCACAGCAGTGGCCTCGACCACCAGCAAGCCGGCACCACCACGGGCCAAGCCGGCCAGGTGAACGTGGTGCCAATCGTTGATCATGCCGTCTTCGGCCATGTACTGGCACATCGGCGGAATGGCAATACGGTTACGCAGGGTGACGTCTTTGAGGGTGTAGGGTTCGAACAGTGCGGACATGGGAAACTCCGGGTTCATTTGAATACTGTTGTTCGATCATAATCGAACTATGGCAATTAATGAAACCCCCGTTATCATGTCAACCATGCGAGCCTATAAACATCCCAACCCCGACGACCTCATCCTTGAACGCCTGCTCTATGCGCTCAGCGACCCCGTGCGCCTGGAAATCGTCCGCCACCTGGCCGGCGTGGCCGAGGCCAGCTGTGGCGAGCTGGACGGAGGCCGGCCGAAGTCGAGCATGTCCCACCACTTCCGTGTGTTGCGTGATGCAGGGCTGGTGCAAACCCGCAATGTGGGGACTACCCATATGAATTCGCTGCGTAGCGAGATGCTGGGCGAGCGGTTTCCCGGGCTGCTGGAGTGCATCCTGCGCCAGCAGTGATACCTGTGCCGGCCTCTTCGCGGGTGAACCCGCTCCTACCAGGGATGGCGATAAGCCTGAGGGTTGCGGTGTGCTTGGCAACAAAAAAGCCACGAGGTCTCCCCCGTGGCTTTCTTTCACAACAATGGCCGGTTACAGCGCCATGTCGTTCTCAGGCTTGCTCTCAACCGGCTTGCTTGCCGCGCCACCGAATTCAACGCTGGCGTCGATCACCGGCGGTTTACCCAGTTGCAGCACTTCAGCGGTGTAGTTCCACTCTTTCTGGGTGGCCGCTGCCGAGTCGTTCAGCTTGGTGCCGTAGCTCGGTACGATTTCCTTGATCTTGGCCTGCCACTCCGGGGTAGCGACCTTGTCCTTGAACACGGTTTCCAGCACGTTCAGCATGATCGGCGCAGCGGTCGAAGCACCTGGCGAGGCACCCAGCAGACCCGCGATGGTGCGGTCTTCGGAAGCCACCACTTCGGTACCCAGCTTCAGCACGCCGCCCTTGTCGGCATCACGCTTGATGATCTGCACACGCTGGCCGGCCTGCCACAGGCGCCAGTCTTCCTTCTTGGCATTCGGGAAGTAGGTGCGCAGGGCTTCGAAGCGGTCATCGTCAGACAGCATCAGCTGGCCAGCGAGGTACTCGACCAGCGGATACTGGTCGATACCCACCTTGGTCATCGGCCACACGTTGTGGGTGGTGGTGCTGCTCAGCAGGTCCAGGTAAGAACCGTTCTTCAGGAACTTGGTCGAGAAGGTAGCGAACGGGCCAAACAGGATGACGCGCTTGCCGTCCAGCACGCGGGTGTCCAGGTGCGGGACCGACATGGGTGGCGCACCGGTCGAGGCAATGCCATAGGCCTTGGCCATGTGCTGCATGGCCACGGTCGGGTTCTCGGTCACCAGGAACGAGCCACCCACCGGGAAGCCTGCGTATTCCTTGGCTTCCGGGATGCCCGACTTCTGCAGCAGCTTCAGCGCGCCGCCGCCGGCACCGATGAACAGGAACTTGGCGTCGGTGGCCGACTCGGTACCGTCCTTCAGGTTCTTGTACTCGACGTGCCAGGAGCCGTCCTTGTTGCGGGTGATGTCCTGCACTTCGCTGGACAGCTTCAGGTCGAAGCCTTTCTGGGTCTGCAGGTGGCCAACGAACTGGCGGGTGATCTCGCCAAAGTTCACGTCGGTGCCGATTGGCGTCCAGGTCACGGCCAGCTTCTGGTTCGGGTCGCGGCCCTCCATCATCAGCGGGACCCACTTGGCGATCTGCGCGTGGTCCTCGGAGTACTGCATCGGACGGAACAGCGGGCTGGCCTGCAGTGCGTCGTAGCGTTTCTTGAGGAACTTGATGTTGTCATCGCCCCACACGAAGCTCATGTGCGGGGTGGTGTTGATGAACGAGTGCGGGTTCTTCAGCACGCCCTGGCGTACTTGCCACGACCAGAATTGGCGGGAAATCTGGAAGGCTTCGTTGATTTCGATGGCCTTGGCGATGTTGACGTTGCCGTCTTTGTCTTCCGGGGTGTAGTTCAGCTCGGCCAGCGCGGAGTGGCCGGTACCGGCGTTGTTCCAGCCGTTGGAGCTTTCTTCGGCCACGCCATCCAGGCGCTCGACCATTTCCATCGACCAGCTTGGCTCCAGCTCGTGCAGCCACACGGCCAGGGTGGAGCTCATGATGCCGCCGCCGACCAGCAGCACGTCTACTTTCTTGGTTTCTGCAGCGTGCGCTTGCATGACGCTTGCAGCGACCGCCAGACCCAGCAAGGTCTTGCCAGCTTTCTTGAACATTGATCAATTCCAGTCAGGAGAACAGAGTGAGGGCCTGTGGCTGGCCCCGGTAAAGCGTGTTCTTCAGCGCAGGCTTTTTGTTGATCATTGTTCAGCAGCCAGAGAACCAGAAAACGGCTCGGCCTTTGGTCGAATTGACCGACAAGGCTGAATCGTTTTTCCGATTGTATCTGAAATGCCAGCACAAACAAATTGCAGGCAGACGCGTCAAGGCGACCGGTTGCCCCAGCGGCAGTTTGTCACGTCACAAACAAAAACCCCCGGCCATGTGCATGACCGGGGGCCTTGGATCACGCCGCAAGCGTCGCGATCAGGGTACCGCCAAGATTACTGCTGCTGAGGCAGTTTATCGATCGGGCCGCAGCCACCGATGATCTTGGAGATGGAAACCGAAGGGTGGAACAGGTAGTCGTAGGTGCAGTTTTTCGGTTGGTTGTAAACCTGGCCAGTGCAACCCGACAGCAGGGCAACACCCGAAACGACGGCAACGGCTACGGTGGCCTTGAACAGCTTTTTCATTACTCAATCCTTTAAATGAATCATCTTCGACCATCGTCTGATGGCCGCGGAATCATACAGACTCCAGGCATTGGATCCAAGCCGCGCTTGGCACAGGTTCTTTGCAACTGTGCAACAACAGGTTGAAAAGCGCGCCTTTGGCGACGATAGTTCAGCGCACTGCCTTCGCAATGCCCAACAGGAACTCACCATGCTTGGCGTCACCGACTACGGCGCATTCGTCATCGCCTTCCTCATTCTTCTGGCCATCCCCGGCCCGGGCAATTTCGCCCTGATCACCGCC
This sequence comes from Pseudomonas sp. NBRC 111139, assembly GCF_001753955.1. Lineage (NCBI taxonomy): Bacteria > Pseudomonadati > Pseudomonadota > Gammaproteobacteria > Pseudomonadales > Pseudomonadaceae > Pseudomonas > Pseudomonas sp. NBRC 111139. The sequence continues at coordinate 100,566 of NZ_BCBP01000026.1, read as the reverse complement.
ACCGGCAAGGGCGGTATCAAGGCAGGCCTGGCCGCGACCTGCGGCGTTATCGTGGGTGACCAGGTGCTGCTGTGGCTGGCGGTAGCCGGCGTCGCCACCCTGCTGGCCACCTACCCTGCCGCCTTTCATATGGTGCAGTGGGCGGGGGCTGCATACCTGGCCTACCTGGGCCTGCGCATGCTGCTGAGTAAACCCGGTGGTGCAGCACACACCTGCCGCATGGACAACGGCCAGTACCTGCGCCAGACCATGATGATCACCCTGCTCAACCCCAAGGCGATCATGTTCTACATGGCGTTTTTCCCACTGTTCGTCGACCCGGTGAAACACCAAGGGCTGGTGACGTTCGGTTTCATGGCGGCGACAGTGGCGGTGGTGACCTTCCTGTATGGGCTGATTGCCGTGGTGCTGACCCATCAACTGGCCGAGCGCATGCGCGCCAACCCGCGAATTACCAATATGTTCGAGCGACTGGCGGGGGCTTGCCTGGTGGGATTCGGCATCAAACTGGCGGCGATGCGCTGATCCCAAGCCCGACAGGGTCCGGGCACACCTGACAGCAAAAAAAGCCCCCGGCAACTCAGGGTTCCCGGGGGCTTGTTCACTCAGCCATTACCCAGTCAATTGGTTTCCAGCTGATACGCCTTGCTCACGAACAACGCCGCAAACAGGCTCTTGCCTTCCTTGAAGGTGTACTGCTCTTCGAAACTGCCGTCTTCGACCAGCTTCTGCCCGATGGCGCATTCCGAATCGCTGTGGTTCTTGGCCTTGGCGCCAAAGTCACTGCTCCACGACGACAGCCCAACCTCCTGACAGAAGGCCGCGAACTTTGCCTTGGGGACTTGCTGCTGGTATTCGCTGAAAGCCTCTTTCAGCGATTTGAAGCCACTGTAGCTCACCGAGTAGTTCTCGACCTTGGCCTTGCGGGCAAAGCCGCTGACCGCTTCAGCCAACACCGCCTGGCCGGTGTACGGGCTGTACGCGCCAATCAGCATCGCGCTCAGGGCACTCTTGAGCTGGGTTTCGACATCGTCCAGTTCCGGCAGCGACTGGAAGTCGGCCTTGCGCACGATTTCCCCCACCTTGGAGCCGTCGTTGCGGTGGGTGACCACGAACACCATCGAGCCTTCGCCATCGCTGGAGCGCTTGATGGTGAAGTCCAGGTCGACCGTGGTACCAAAGTCACCGGTGCTGCTGACCAGAAACGCGCCGGTTACTGGCTGGCGCACCGCCATGTTGGCGCCCCAGGTGAAGTTCGACGGGGCGGCCCGACCATTGGCGGCCAGCTCGGCACGTGGCTGGACTTCGTCGCTGACATCCGCCACCAGCACGACTTCAGCCCCCTTGCTGGCAACGTAAGGGTTGCCCATCTGCATGCCCAGCAACTGGATATGAATGCTGCCATCCTTGCTGTCTCCGTCATGGGCCAGCTTCAGCGCATCAGCCTTCAGGTACACCCCGGCCACATTGCGGCTGACATTGAGCTGGTACTTGGCCCAGCCCGCCAGGCCTTCTTCAGCCGAACCACCCTGTACGGACTCCATCAAGCCCGACAGGCCGCGCATGAACTGCTGGGCGCCATTGGTCTGCGCCGCCGCCACGCGGATCTCCGGGTCGGCTACCGTCAGGTTGCCGGAAAACGCCGAGTAGGAAATGTCCCCCTCCGACAGCACATCCTCAAGGAAATAGCGCTCCTTGAAGTCGTCGTAGTAGGCCAGCGCAGCCTTCTTGCCCGAGCTGGCGACCATCGCATAGCCACCACCGAGCACCAGCACCGCTGCGGCCACACCGCCAATCAGCAGCTGCTTCTTGTTCATCTGTTTGATCATGGTGTTTGCCTCACTGGACCATGGCGGAAGCGTTGTTCCAGTCGTTCACGTACTGTTGGGAGACCTCGGGGGTCCAGCTGAAATCGATACCGGCGTTGGGGAATTCCTTGGCCAGCACGGCGCCGAACGACACGCGGTCGGCACAGTGGTCCTGTTTGCAGGCCTCGGGTTCACCGGCGCTGTAGGCACGGTAGGTAGGCACGGCGCGGCCGTCGTCCAGCGGGTAGTACGGCGTGGCGTTGGCCACCTGGGTCACGTACCAGCCTTCGCTGTATTCCTCGTCCGCAACCAGGCGGCCGTTGCTCGGGAAGTCGATGCTGTAGAAGTCACCTTTCTTGCCGGTAACGTGCACCATCATCGGCACTACGCTGGCCGAGGTCGCAGGGTTTTGCTGCTCCAGTGGCGAAGCGAAGCGCACCTTGATACCGGCCATCTGCGCCAACGCCTCGGTTTCGCGCCCCTTGAAGTCGCTCATGCCGTCCTGCAACTGCTGGTAACGTTCCAGCACACGGGTGTGCACGCGGGCCAGTTCCTGTTGGCGCTGACGCTGCTCACGCACACGCTGCTGCTCCCGCTGTACCGCCCAGTTGGCTCCGTCGCGCACATCGAAGAACAGGCCTTGGCGGTTGATGCCGATGCGGTTGCGGGTGATTTTCTGCGCGTCGTTGCCCCAGATGTTGTTCGAGATCGCCGACAGGTCTTTGACGATGAACAGGTTGGCCACATCGGTGGTGGTCGGCGAGGTGGTCTTGATCAGGTCGAAGATTTCCAGCGCAGCTTCCTTGTACTTGGTCGCGTCCAGGGCAAACGACTCGTCCGGGGTGACCGCGACGTAGTAAGGGTCGCTGCCGAACGGGCGGAGCACGCCGTAGCTGGAGCGGGTGAACGTCAGGTACACCTTCATCTGCCGGCCTGGGATCTCGCCGACCAGGAACGCGGCCTGGTCAGCTTGCGGCGTGAGATAAGAAACGGCCTTGTCCTTTACCGCAGGCTCAAGGTGCTTGTTGAAGATCAAACCACTCGGGTGAGCATAGACGCGGGTCCAGTTATCACCCCGGTAGGTACCCACAGCCTTCCAGCTGATTTTGTCGAAGCTGCCTTCACCAAAGCCGGACGCCGGGCACGGCATGGCCGGGGTGGTGCCGAACGACAGGGTGTCGCCATCGCCGATGATCGAGGTACTGAGCACCCATTTGCAGCCGGTACCGTCCGTTACCTGCATCAGGTTGCGGTTTTCCAGGACCACCGAGCGACCGAAGTCCGAAGTGGGGGCTGCGGCGACTGCTGTGGCAGGTGCCGGAGCGGGCGGCACAACAGGGGCTGCTGCCGGGGCTTCGGGGGTTGGGGCTGGCTCTGCGGCTACGGCTGGCGCGGGCGCGGGCGCGGGGGCCGGAGCGGGTTTTGCCTGCGCAGGTGCGGCTTCGACCACTGCCGGCGCCGCTGCAGCAGCAGGGGCTGGGGCTGGGGCTGGGGCTGGGGCTGGGGCCGGAGCAGGTGCCGGTGTCGGTGCAGCAGCAGCCGGTGCTTCTGGCTGCGCAGGTGCCGGAGCGGGGGCAGCTGCTGCAGCCGGCGCCGGGGCGGCAGTGGCAGGCGCAGCAGCCAGTGTCACCAGCCCCAGGTTGCTGGCATTGCCCGAGCCGCTGGCGTACAGGTTGCCCTTGGCATCGACCGCCTTCCAGCTCACCTTGGCGGTCGAGCAGTCCTTGGCGAACACGAACGGCAGCTTGGTCAGCAGGCCTGACAGCAGTTCCTGGTTATCCCAGGCCGGGCGGGTAATGGTCAGGTCGACCTGGGGTTTGCACCAGGTGGTGGCATCCCCGGGCACTTCGACCTTGATGTTGTCTTTCTTGGAAAAGGCCAGCTCGTGGGCGAACGCCTGCGGTACCAGACCACAAGCGCCGATCACAGCCAGCGCGAGCGCGTGCTTTTTCATGGAGTTCCTCAGATCAGTTCCCAGGTGCCGTTGGCTTGTTTGCAGAAGGTGTTCTGCTCTTGTTCGGTCTGGCCGCTTTGCGATTTCAGGCTGACGGTGACCGGGCGGCAGGCCGCTTCGGCGGCAACTGTCTGGGTCGGCAGCGACTGCACCGAGTCCAGGTCGAAGCCTTGGGTTTCCTTGCTGGCGGCAACGTCCAGCTCGTCCAGGTTGACGGCTGGCGTTACACGCTTGGCAACCGCTTGTGCCTTGGGCTCGACGTAGTTCTTGTGCACATAGCCCACGGTCACACCCTTGCGGCCGACCAGAATCCAGTCACCGGTGGAGCCCACGGCGGTGAATTCGGTGTGGTTCTTCAGGCTGCCGACTTTCTCGCCAGCCTGGTTAGGCGCGGCGCGCACGTTGAGGTTGTCGCTGATGGTCACATACGGCTCGTTGATCAGCTTCATCGACGGCACCGCCTGGATCTTCGGCGCGCGCTTGACCTCGACCTGCTTGGTCTTGGTGTATTCCTTGCCCGGCACGATCTGCGCGGTGGCGCCGGAGTGGTCGGACTTCCAGGTCACTGGCTGGGCACTGGCAGTGGTTTGCTGCTGGCTCAGCACTTCCTGCGTACGCAGCGCCAGGGCTTGCTGGTCCTTTTCATCGAGCATGTGGCCGATGCGGTTGCCCACGTAGGCGCCAATGCCACCTGCGATCAGCGCAGCGGCGATCTTGCCGTTGCCACTGCCCATGGTCGAGCCGATGGCCACACCGGCCAGGCCACCGATCACGGTGCCCGCTTGCTCTTTGCTGATCCCGAGCTGTGCACAGGCCGTGGTAGAGGCGATGGCGACCGCCAGAAGGGACGCGACGAATTTCTTACGCAAGTGGAGCACTCCATTTTCGGTGGGGCGCACAGCCGCGTACCGCAGCCAATGGTTGGCGGCAGCATTCAAAGTTGTGCGGGGTTTTCAGAAAGTGTGCAGCACTGGCCGCAGACGACAATTCAGCCGTCCAGCGAGGGGCGCAGGGGGAGACCAGTACGGCGCAAAGCATCCAACGAATCCATGTCAGGAAGAGTTCATCGCCCAGCGCGCGTAATCATTACGGCGTGTGGCCTGGGCGTGAGTGGCGTATCAGAGCGCCGCATTGTAGCCCAAGGTGCCATTGTCAGTTCAAGACAAAATGTTGCAGGAAGCCTGTCTGATTGATTAGTAGAAATCCGTCCTACAGCTTGTACTCAGAATTATCCCCTTCCTTGTAGGGCGTTTCCCAAACATACTGCCAACCCGCTCAAACGGTTGCGACGGATTCGGTCGCGCTCTAGTCTCGGCTCGTCGTTGTGAAATCAGCGACCGGCTTTGACAGGCCGACTACTCAAGTTTCCGTTGCAGCGCTTAATGGCAGCTGTGCATGGGGCACATTCGTGTGCGCCGGGTCCTTGGGTACCGGTCTGTCAACCCATGTATAGCTGCCTCCATTCGTTTGACAGCGTTGCCAGGCGGCTCCACTACCCAAGGAGCTTACATGCGCAAGACAGTCCCCGATCCACCCTACTCCCCCCATTCCACCCAGATCCTGCAAGACACCCTGGTCCAGTCCTCAGAGTACGTACTCTGCGCCCTGTCCGTGGCCCGCCAATCCGTGCAACTCAAACCCACCGCCCACAGCTCGATCGTGATGCAGGCCGTGATCCATGAAATGGAAGCGGTACAGGGGCTGGTCGAGTCGGCGTTGATGCAGTTGCAGATGCGGCCGCATTTACCCACAGAGCCTCACACCTTGCATTAGCAGGTCAGGCCTCTTCGCGGGCACGCCCGCTCCCACAGGGTCATCACAGCCGTCACGCACTGCACAGTACCTGTGGGAGCGGGCGAGCCCGCGAACAGGCCAGCCCAGGCAACCCAGAATCCAGGGAAACAAAACAATGCCCACCGACAACACAACAGAACCCACCACAGTCGGCAAGACCTGCTTCTACCAAGGCGAAAACAACACTCACCCGCTGTTCCGCATCGAACCCGGCATCCCCTGCCAGGACGCCCGCGAACAGGCTTCCGAACTCATGGGTTACGTGCGCGACCTGATCATCACCGGCCTGATGGACGGCGACCAGAAACTGATCTGGGCCTCGCATTACCTGAGCGCGATGGCCAAGGCGCTGCTGGATGACGCTGAGTTGGGGATGATGAAAAAGTAAGTGCGAGGAAGCCCTGGAAACGCAAAATATCCCGGGGCTTCACCGATTGCATCATGTCGCAAACGCACCTAAGCGAGCCCCCACGCTTAAAGCTGGAGTGCGACATTCTCTACCGCCATGTAGTCCATTTCCCAAACGCTCAGCAAACCCGCGCTATCCGTTGCCAGCGCTCCGCTCGCGTCCTAGCCTCATCACGTCACGGCCAAACCAAGCGCCGACGATGGGAGGCGAACATCGCTGCAGGCGTATACGCCCGTTGCGTAATGGGCAACCCACTCCGTTTAAAAAGCGTCAGGCCGACACGGCCGCCCACTCAAACGAGCAAAGGAAATTTTTGATGCTTTACGAGGTAAAAAATGATGGGCAAAAAAATTTCGCCGCAAGACATGCCAATCCTTGATCTGGATTTGAGCAAAACAAAACGCTTCGAGGCCTCCCGGTTTCTCGACAGCCCGGAAACCATCGCGGCATTTCTGGCAGAAGCAATGAAGGCTAATGACGCTCAGACCCTGATGCATGCATTGGGTGAAGTGGCAAAAGCCAAGGGCGTGAATCAGTTTGCGCAAGACGCAGGGGTCAATCGAGAGTCTCTTTATAAAACGCTGAAGGGCGGAGAAAAGACCCGTTTCACTACTATTCAAAAACTGATGGTTGCCTTAGGCGTAGAGCTCACAGTCAGGCCGCTCGAGAAGCTTCCGGGCTCTTGATTTAAGCGCTCGGGCAATTAGCATGCTGGCTGTAAATCTTTGCCTTCCTTAACGAAAAAGCCCCGGTAGCTTTCGCTTCCAGGGGCTTGATCTTGTATGGCGGAGAGATAGGGATTTGAACCCTAGGTACTGTTGCCAGTACAACGGATTTCGAATCCGTTTTCGCCCTTATATTTTTTTGAAAATTTTCGTAAAAATCAATGAAATCAGTGCATTGAACGCATCGTGACGCAACAGCATTCCACATCATTGGGGGGATCAATTCCCCCAAAATTCCCCCAAGGTTCCTGATAGCATTTAGCCCTTCACGCCGCATTGTGGATCAGAGCTTTAACCGTTTTGACCCTACTGGCGTGCGTAGCCCCTGCAAGGAATAGCGTATGACTAACGACAACCCCGCCTCCAGGCTGCTCGCCATCCTCGAGTCGATACACGACACCCCGCCAAATACTCCCTGCAAGAATGCTTGGTGCTCTGCATTGGGGATCGATGACGGAAATGATTCCGACCTTATGATCAGGTTGAGCCAGTTGATGGGTACGTCTGTTGAGGCAGTGCTTCTGATGAACGAGAGATTTCCTGCGCTGAAGCCTCAGACTTCTCAGTGGCATGTTCATCTAGTGACGGCCCTTACGAGCCAACAGCTGGGAAGCAATATAAATACCTTTGTAAATGGGTACCCTCGAAAACACAATGACTTTCTGAAAGTTATGGATCAGATGATCGGAATATCTGCTCCGACCGAAATTGACACGAGCTTAATCAATGAATTCAGGGCTAGCATTTCAAAACTAATAAATGAAACTTTAGAGAGCGATCTTGAGGACAAAGTTAAAAATTACCTTGCTAAAGCGTTACGAAAAATCCTGAGCGCCCTCGACGACTACCGACTGACTGGAATTATACCTGTGGTAGAATCTATTGAGCTGGTAGCTGGCCACATGTTCACCGACTCCAAATTTAGAGCATCCATGAACTCAGAGTTTGGGAACAAGTTATTCTCGGTAATCGGAGCGATCGCAGATTCCATTGCTATTGCTACAGGGGCACCAACAACTTTATGGAAAGAGATCGGCAATACACTCATGGGGCTCATTGAGCAGAGCTAACGATTAATTAGTCTTCCCTCAAGCCGGGTAGAATATCAAGAGCGGCAGATGATGCAGGCCTTGGCGCTGCGCAACATTCTACAAGCATGAGGCCATGCCCATTAAAATAGCGGGATATAATGGATATACAATACATCCTTGTCGATACCTTCTCGTCCGGGGGGTGGTGGGATCGCGTACCCGCTATTGCCTCTGGGACAATTGCTCTATGCGCACTTGCTGTATCCTTTTACCAAGCCTATCTATCTAGGCAGCACAATCGTCTTTCAGTGAGGGCGCACCTTGCTCTTCATATTGAGCAATCGCCAGGACAGTACAAGATCCAGCTTCGCAACGACGGCATAGGCCCGGCCATAATCACTTCAGCTTCAATTATGAACAGGGGAAAATTAGTACCGGGTGTTGGCCTACCGCTAATCGATAATGCAATCGCCTTGGTGCCAGAGTGCAAACTGATAGAAAGCGAATTCTTCAAGCCGGAATTTGTATTACCCTCTGGCAAAGAAATCGCGATTGCCACCATTGAGCACAACCCGATTATCACTGACTTTGATGAGTATCTGTCTAACCATCTAGAGCTGACCATCTCGTACAAATCTGCCTACGGCGAAGTGATGATTCTCGAATCCGAACGCCCCTAATATGTTCAGGCATCACCATGCAAAAGTCATAGGTTGGAGTTCCTTCTCATACGCTGTACGCTGCCGCCGCTAAGCCTGGAGCACACGCCCCCCTACCTCCAGGCTGTCGATCTTGCGCAGGCCGCCGCCTTAGTGAGGAGGCGGAAGCTCCTTGCCGCGCATAGTGGCAATCACCCGAAGCTGATAATCGGACACCACCTGCGGGTGGGGAGGAGCCTTCTTCTATGTTAGAAGCACACGCCCCTTAAACAACTATATTAGACCTCGCCATTTCCGCCAGCCGGTTGATTGGAAACGACTGTCAACTCAGGAGCGTTTGGAGTGATGGCCGCACAAAGCATTTTATCGACCTCCTCCTGAGTCGGGTAAACCTCAAAAGTATCTATGCTTTGATTAGACGAGCTAAGGGCTACTAAAGATTTCTTGTCGGTCCACTTATCGACAAGCTCTACAATTTTTTCGAATGTCTTCTTATTTTGAATTTTTTGTGCACTAAGAATCACAAGGTAGGCGCGCTTTTCGAGTCCAGTCAAGATACCGACAAAACACTCCTTGGCAAGCTTCTCGTCAAAATCGCCACTCGTCACACCGACAGCAATGAACTCATAATAATTAAGAACGTAAGACAAGTCTTTAGCCGCCTCGATAAATTCAGGCGGAAATTTCGCATCCTTAAATTTCTTATTATGGGGATCCATCAAATACTCAGAAAATATCGGATGGATTGTCTTTTTTCTAGGAAAAACGGAAGTCAAGTTATCGTTCTTTTGATTGAACAATTCACTATTCCGCTGATTCATAATAGTATTTACGGTATGTGATTTTCGAGCAGCAGCGGTGCTGATAGTCGCCTGCACCCACCATCCCGCGCCTAGCAGACTTGAAGACACAAATAGCGCGAGCGAAGTTTGATACTCTGCCCCAACATCGGAGCGTAGAACAATATAAGTTGCCACCATCACCACGAAAAAAGAGATTGCAACATACGCAATGCCGACACGTGTTTCATGATATTTTTGATAGATCTTAGAATAGAGCTGATTTATCAGCAGCGCTGATAAGGATGCAAAAATCCCGAACGCCACCCATTCATTCAAGTTCTGCTGGGACAACACAGACTGCACTGTATCAAAATTTCGAAATAGGGCTACGACGACTAAGGCGACAAATGTTGCCAGAAGTAGTCCCTGATAAAACCCATGCCTCTTCACTGAAGTTACTCCTAGCGACCAATATGCCACACAAAAAAAGGCCTCACTTGGAGGCCTTCTTTAAGCTAGTGAATTTACTCTTCGCAACCAATTAGTAAGTCCATACGTTTCTCCTTCCCCAGCTTGATTTGTCCCCAAGCCTATGCTCAGGGTCAGGTGTAATTTAGCGGAAGGCGTCAACCATGCCAAGCAAATACGATTAAATTTATCTATCGGAGCCACTTGTCAAATTAAATTTCAGCGATAACCGGCACTCGATTTCAGGCCTCCGACGATCAAAGCATCATACTCGCGGGCGCATTGCGCACCGGCAACCCTGGCTCGGTCATAAGCCTGCGCCAGCTCTCGATTCGTTGCGACAGACCGGCTGAGCAAGTCGGAGAGCACCATTGCGGCGCGGGTGGCTGTCTCGCCTCGGGCGACAGCGGCGGTATCCGGGCCGGCGCAACTGACGGCGGCTGCGAGCTGGCTGGTGTCACTGCGCAACCGCTGGACAGCAGCATCGGCGTCAGCAGCGCCAGCATCAGCAATCGTTCTTTCTTCATGCGCTTTGACCCTCGCCTCTTGCTGCGCCGTGGCGCGGCGTTGTTCTTCTGTTCTCGCCTGATCCAGCGCTAGCCGATTACGTTCGGAAATCTCGACACGGTAAGCCCGGAACTCGTCTCGAGCGGCTGAAGTGGCATCCCTCTGCTCCTGAATTCGGACTTGTTGAACTCCGAAAACCATTACGAGTGCTATCAGCCACCAACACCAGGCCGGTACAGCGGCCATCCAGTTCATGCCAGCGCCCGCCGCACACCCTCGTCGATCACTTCAGCCTTGTATGGGTTGCCGCCGTTCTCGTGGATGATGATGCCCACCACAGCCTCACGCAGAACCTGCGCCTTGGAAATGTCGATGGAGTCGCGCACGCCCACGCCGAGGCGCTTGGCGATGGCCTGGGCATATGCAAGGGTGTTGTTTTCGCTTGAGCGCGTCGAGTGTCAACTTCATCGGTTACTCCTTGATGACCCAGTTGAGCTTGCCGGAGCGCTGAATGGTCGCTGCAGTGCTCACCGAGGTGTTGCTGGCAAAGTCGAACGGGAAGTCAGCGACGTAGCCAGCGAACAAGCACCAGGTGCGAGTGGCTGGTAGCTCGAAGTCATCGCCAGCGGCGTTGACCGTGGGTGGGATGTCCTTGCCGTCAGACCAGCCGAGCGCCCAAAGAATGTCCTCATCGTCGTCATCCTGAGACAACTGGAACATGCGAACGTGGCTGGCATTGCGCGGATCGGCCAGGATGGTGGCGGTAGCTTGGCCTGGGGTGCGCAGCCCCTTCTTGTACTTCCGCTCGGTGTCGGCCAGACAGGTGTCGTCAATCTGGTCTGCCGGCGAACCGCCAGGGTTGAACGCGGTGAGGCATTCAACCTCCATCACGGTCCTTGGGCCTGTGCCACTCAAAGGCCGCACCAAAGCATAGAGCTGAGCGCCCTGGGCTTTCATCGACATGGGTTATCTCCAGTCAGAAATAAAAAAGCCCGCACTCGGCGGGCATGGGTCAAAGGGATACTTCAGCGGGAAACCATCCAGTCCACGTCGAAGCTGGCTCGGTAATTCTCGGTCTCTGGATCGCGGCCTTCGACGCCCCAGCGGGTGACGTAGGCGTCCAGTTCAACCGCATCACGGATCGCGTCACGGACCTTTCGGGCAGCATCGCCAGTCGCGGCGTACACATCGACCTGCAGGGTGACGCTATCGAGATCCGGGCGGCCAGCCAGGTAGTTCTCGGGGCTTCCGCTGACGATCTGCCAGACAGCGTATGGCTTGGCCACTCCCTGCTCGGCCTCCCCGAACGAGTAGAGGCGCATGCCGGTGCCAGCGCCGAGCAGCGCGGTCACGGCCGGGCTGTTCAAGCAGGCCTGTACGATCGGTGGGGTCATGAGGATGCTGCCTTCTTCGCTGCGCGCCGAATGGCACGGTCGACTGCCTTCTCGTACTCGGTGACGAAAGTGTTGGTCACCTCGCTGATGCTGTCGGCCAGGGCCGGGCGCATGAATGGTGCTGCGGGCATCTTCTCGGTGCCGAACTCGATCAGGCGCCAGTGAGGCGTCGGAGCGTTTGTGCTGAGGTCTCCGCCATCCTTGAGCACTGCGCCATGCATGACACCGATCCTGAAGCCCAAGTCACCCGTGCGTTTGAACAGCCGGCCATTCCAGCGCAGGGCGATGTTGTCCGATATCGACCTGCCAGTGGCCTTGTCGTCCATGCGCTCAGCACCGGCCTTAGCCTTCTGCACCACCACTTGCGCTGCCTTGCGAAGCGCGGCGCGACCACCCTTGCGGCGAACATCAACGCTGACCTCCGACAACTTTCCCAGCAGGCTGTCCAGGCCAAGAATGCTGAAATCGACACCGTCAGCCATCCTTCACCCCCTTCTCAACCAATATCGTCAGGTAGTCCAGGCCGGACTTGGCGTCAGCCAGTGGCGGGCCGACGATGCTGTACACCTCACCTCGGTAAATGATGCGCATGGTTGGAAGCACACCAGGCCGGTACCGGATCACCATCCGGCTGGTGGCCTGGGCTTGGCCGGCCTGAGCCGCGATGAAGTCCCTGGCCGACAAGTCTTCGACACTGGCCGGGCATTTCTCCCAGCGGGAGACCCATTCAGGTTCGCCGAATTCCAGGGTCACCGGGTCACGCACCGGCCTGCGTTCCTGAATGTCGATGCGGTGCCGCAGCCTACCGGCCTGCATCACACACCCATCCGGATGCGATAGGACATCAGCAGGTGCTGAGAAGCCAGCGGCAGCTCGGTTGCAATGGTTCCGGTGACGACATCCTCGCGGTTGGCGAACAGGTGGCCAAGCTTGAGCAGGCAAGCCGCCTGGATGGCGGGGTTAAGCACCATGCCGTAGGCGATGGAATCCGCCACGTCGTAGGCATCCGCCAGGGCCTTGCGCGCGTGCTCGAACAGCCGGCAGCGCATGGCGTGGTCCTGTTCCGCCTCAGCGGCAGCGACCGCGGCTGCGTTCGCCTCCTTGGCTAGTTGCAGGGCAGCAGAGACGCCGGCGCGGGCTTCGTCGAGCGCCACCTGGTCGAGGTAGAAGCGGCGGTTGAGGAACTGCATGGCCGCCTCCTCCGCCGCATCGAGCTGCGCCTGGACCAGCACCTGGTCTTCAGGTTCAGCCAGCAGGTGATGCATGGCGATGTCGATGGCAATGACGGACATGATTAGTCAGCCTTTTTCTTGGCGGTGGCCTTGGGCTTGGTCTCGGTGGATACCGTTGCCGAAGTGGTTGCGGCCGCTGGATCATCACCCTGAGTCAGGTCGACCAGGGCCTCATCACTGCCCTCATCCTTTTGGGCGTACCCTTTCTGAATCAATTCGCGGCCGTGCTGCTCATCGGTGATGAACGCGCTACCTTCGACCAGGGTTTTCCCGCCCAGGTAGAGCGGTTTTAAGGTCTTCATCTTCATGACAGCCTCCAGCGGGCCGCCGCGCGGGCGGCCCGTTCAGGTCAAGGGGTGGTTGGAGCAGTAAAGTTGCCGTAGATGAAGGCCTCGGGACGCTTCACCGCCAGCGCCACGCGCTCTTCGCAACGGATCGAGATCATGTTCTTCTCGAAGTCGTCGGCGTTCTCGGTCGAGATCACCACGTTGGCGTCTTCACGATCGAACAGCTGAGCGCCCGTCTGGAAGGCGCCGGTCAGGAACTTGCCCTGGAAGGCGGCGATTTCGGTGGCAACGACCGGCAGGCCCCACAGCAGCGGCCCGGTCAGGCCCAGCGGGTTGGCCAGGATGTAGCGGCCAAGGGTGTCCTTGGTCAGCTCGATCTTCGCCCAGTCGATGAAGTGCAGCACGTGGCCCGAGGCGGGCAGGCGCGCCAGCTGGGCCTGCAGCATGGCCAGGCGCAGGTCGTCGATGCCGGATTGCTGATCTACTTCGAACGCCGCCGCGAAAGCGGTGGCTTGAGGCACGATGCCGTGCAGGTGCACGCCGGTGCCGTCACCGAACAGGATTTCCTGCTCTTCGGCGTACTTCAGGCCGTAGCGCATCTCGGTGTCGATGGTGGACTGCAGCTGCGCGAAGTCGTCCAGGATCTGCTTCGACGCCTTGAACATGTGCGCGATGGTGCTCACCGGGGTGATCTTGGTAGCGAACTGGATATCGCTGTACGGCTTGGCGGTGTTCTCGGCCACGACGCGCGCGGCGTTGGTGAAGCCGGTCTGCTGAACCCAGAAGATCGCGGGAGAAGTGGTTCGGCCCGGGGCAATCAGGTCGCGGATGAACAGTCGCTGCTTCGGCTCGGTATCGATGCCTGGCAGGCGCTGCGGCTCAACCACGCCCTCAGCAACGCCGGAGCTGATCAGGGCAGCTTGAACCGGAACGCTCACACGGCGATTACCCTCGACGCTGGCCGCAAACTGCTTCAGCGCTTCGCTCTTGATAACGACGCCGCCAACGGTGTCGCGTGGGGTCGCAGCGCTGTTCCCTGGGTTGCGCACCAGTTCCTGCTCCATTTCACCCAGGCGGGCCTTCAGCTGCTTTTCGGCTTCGGTGAGCGAGTTGAACTTGGTGGCCAGTTCGTCGACGGTTGCCTTGGTCTCGCTCGACAGAGAGCCTGCCTTCTTGGCTTCGGCCAGGGCATTTTCGGCCTGCTTGCTGAATTCATCGGTCGCCTTCTTCAGTTCGGCGGATACGTTCTTCAGCAGATCTGCGGTGGATTCGCTCATGGTTTTGCTCCGGTTTGAATAGCTGCTGCCGAGAACCGCGCGAGTGCGGCTTGTAGGTCGGCGATGGGGTTGGCCAGTTCGGCCGGTGTTTCGGCAGCGTTCTGCTTGCCGGAGCTGGTAGCGCCAGGCGTACCAGCTTTGAGGTCTTGAATCAGCGCGCGACGGTCGGTGCGCGACATGCCTTGCTTGGCGAGAATCACGTCCAGGCGGCGAGCCGCCACCTGATGAGGTGCGGAGGCCTGCGGGTCTTCCTGGATCGCATCCGAGGCAAGCAGGCTGTCAGCGAAACCTGCCTCTATCGCGGCGCTGCCGCCCATCCAGGTCTCCACGTCCATCAGCTTGCGCATCGCTTCCGGCTTATCGCCGGTGCGAACTGAGTAGATATCGGCCAGCGTCCCGTCGATTTGCTCGAGGAAGTCAGCTACCTCGCGGATATCGTTACGATCTCCTGCGGCCATGGTCCAGCTGTTGTGGATCATCAAGAACCCAGCCCGGGCAACTTGGATTTCATCGGCGGCCATCGCGATGAAGGATGCGGCCGAGGCAGCCAGGCCCAGCACCTGGACGGTCACCTTGCCCTTGTGCTCGCGCAGCAGGTTGTAAATGGCCAGGCCTTCGAAGACGTCGCCGCCAGGGCTGTTGATCTTCACGGTCACATCGTTGTCGCCGATGGAACGCAGCGCTGCGCTGATCCGCTTGGCCGTTACGCCTTCGCCAGTCCACCAGTCGAAGCCAATCGGGTCGTACATGGTGATGGTATTGTCGTCGGTCGCCGCCGCTTTGATCGACGGGTTCCAGCGCTCCAGCGCCATCGGCATG
This sequence comes from Pseudomonas sp. NBRC 111139, assembly GCF_001753955.1. Lineage (NCBI taxonomy): Bacteria > Pseudomonadati > Pseudomonadota > Gammaproteobacteria > Pseudomonadales > Pseudomonadaceae > Pseudomonas > Pseudomonas sp. NBRC 111139. The sequence continues at coordinate 85,420 of NZ_BCBP01000026.1, read as the reverse complement.
AGATCGCAGTGGATCTGCGCGCGCGGGCGAGCCGCCGGAGCCTCCGGAATGGTCTTCAGTGTCATGAGTTACTCCAGGGTCAGGCTGCTTTGAGCAGTGGCAGTGAGATCAGGGCATGGGCCATCATTGGGCCATCGGGGTTTCCAGATTCCAGCGCCTTGGACGCCAGGACGAATGCATCACTGATTGCCCCCTTGTCACCGCTCTGGTTGGCAGCGGCGATTCGCAACATGAACGCGGTGGCCGCCGGCGACATGCCAGCTGACTGCTTGCCCAACTGGTCGAGCGGAACAAGCGCTGATTGCACGGTGAAGGTATCGCCCCCCGGGATCGGTGCCAGGTTTTCGAGGCGGCGTACTTCATTCCGGCTCATCCAGCCATTTTGCAGGGCCGTGTTGTACCAGGCGCCGCGACCGGCGCTGTCAGCGCGGAGCAGGCCCTCTACGGCAAACTCAGCAAAGAACTCATCGGCATCAACCTCACCGATCAGGCATCGGGTGATTTCCTGTTCGATGTTGACGAGCAATGGCCGCAGGCTGTTGGTCAGAAAGTGCAGGTTCTGCGCCTCAACCGAGCTGGCCCAGCTGGACTGCTTATCCATATGCCCCACCATGAACGGCGGCACGCGGAACCATCGGCAGATTTCTTCAACATTGAACGACCGAGACTCCAGCATCTGGGCCGCCTCAGGGTTCATCGTTATGCCCTGGTACTTCATGCCGGCCTCGGCCACCATGATCTTGCCGGCGTTCTTGGAACCCATGAAGGCGCCAAGGCTTGCCCTCAGCTGCTCACGCTGCTCTGGCTTCAGTAGCGTGTCGCTGCTGAGGATGCCTGAGGCCTGCATGCCCTGGGCAAACACTTTCGCAGCGGCCTCCTCAGCCGACATGGCCGAGCCGAAAATGTCACGGCCTGTCGTCACGGGGAGCATCCCGCACACACCATCCAGGCCGAACCCACGGATGTGCATCAGGCTCTTTTCGGGGATATCCCGGTCAGTACCGTTTTCAACGTATGTGTACTTGAGCCTACCGTTGTCCTGCCGCTTCACCCTCATGCACTGAGGCAGAAGCGGCACCAGTGCGACCAGGCGGTTGCCAATGAACTTCTTCTCGACGAAGGCATTTCCTCGAAGGCAGATACTCGCCACCACCAGCAGCATGAAGCGTTGCGGGGTCATTTCGCTGTTTGGTACCCGGCACAGCAGCCGGAACAGCGGGTGGTCCTTGGCGGTTTCACGCGACCCGTCGGGCATTCGCCGGTACAGCTTCAGGGGCAAGGTAGAGACCGACTCAGATAGCAGCCGCACGCAGGCCCAGACGGTGGACAGCTGCAGCGCCTTGTCGACCGTGACATGCTGGCCGCTCGCCGAGGTGCCAAACCACTCCTGCCAGAAAGCGCCGTCCTTCAAGCTGATGGGCACGCCCAGCCAGTCCAGCACAGCAGACTTGATCCGCCCTGGTTTCTTTTCGCGTGCCATTACAGTCCCACCATAATCGGGTTTTCAAAGAAGCCGCTTGCGTCCGGTTCGCCAGCATTCGCCAGCACTCGCCCGATGGCCATGATCAGCGCGACTGCGCCGTCTATCTTGTTGTCGTCGCCCTGCTTGATCGGGCGCACTACGTCGTCGTTGCCAGGCAGGAACTTGCCGATTACGTTGCCGATACACCAGGTCATGATCGGGTTGCCGTCATGGTGGAACCGGCCAGCGGTGATTGCCGCTTCCAGCTCCTTCATGGCGTCCGACATGTTGGTGTAGTTCTGCGTGATAGTGATCGGGTTGAATCCCTCATCGTCGAGGTCATGGCTCAGGCCTGTCGCGCCATGCGGGTCAATCGGAGACTCGCGCAGCGGTGCCTGATGATTGGCTTCCTTGGTGTCCTCGAGGATCTCGCGGTAATCGATCTCAGCGCCATCCGTAACATCCAGGTGCCTGGAGTTAACCCAGGCCTGGAACCGCTCCGACATGCGCTTGTTGTCGGTATTGAATGCCGTGTCGTAAGGCACCCAGAACTTGGGAGCGACACTGTAATAGTGGGTCTTGCCATCGATGACTCGCCAGAACAGCCGTGCCCGCGAGTTCATGTCGAGCTTGCGAGCCAGGTCGAAGCCAGCAATCCACTCCTGCCCCTCGAATTGCTCCAAGGTCAGGGTCGTGTCTTCGCAGGCCTTCCAGTCCTCCATGTTGAAGAAGCCGGATTTGGCGCTCACCCAGAGGTTCAGGTGCTTAGTCTTGAACGTGTTGGTGAAACGAGCGGAGCGGATCGCCCGCGCCTGCTGGCTTTCCAGGTACTCCTGAAACACCGAGATCCCATGGTTGGGGTTGGCCTTGGCCAGCATCTTCGGGTCGGTCCAGTCGTCACCTTCATCAAGTGTCCAGATGTACCCGAACAGCTCGTCGTCAGGAACCGTGCCCTCGAGCATCTCGATCACCTGGCGGCGCTTGTCGTAGCATGGTCCTTCGATATCAGCCCCTGCAGTGGTGATGATGAACATCAAGGGCTGCCGGCGCGCGCCCATGCCGGTGAGCATGGTGTCGTACTGCGCCGAGGTTCTGTGCTCGTGGTATTCGTCGACGATGGCACAGCTGGGCGACGCACCGTCGCCAGGGTCGCCGATCAGTGGCTCGAAGCGGCTGAAGTCGGACGGTATGTTCATATTCGAGGCGTTGACCTCGATGCCAGCAGCCTGGATCAGCATGGGCGACTTGCTAACCATCAGCTTGGCCGGCCGGAAGACCTCCCAGGCCTGTTTCTCGGTGGTCGCTCCGGAGTACACCTCGGCACCAAACTCACCGTCGGCAACGAACATGCTGATGCCCACACCAGCCGCGATTACCGACTTGCCGTTCTTGCGTGGCACCTCCCAGTAACTTTCTCGAAACCGGCGGTGGGCCAGCGCGATGATGTGGTCAACTTCATCTGCCTCGCGAATCCTTCCCAGCCTTGTGCAGTCATCGCACCGACACAGGTACTGATCACGCTTGAGGATGCGGTCACGCAGCCGACGCCAGGGGCGACCGCCACGACCTGAGCCCTTGCGTGTAGCCCAGGCTTTAGCCTGCTCGGCAGCTAGGTCTGCATGGCCGTCACAGTAACCATTGGCATTGCGGTGCAGCGATCGACAGCCTTGGGCTCTACATGGGCGCTGCGGCCTCAGCGGCATGGCGTGCCATCCAGGTAGGTGTCTGGCTCAGCATCAGGGTCAACATCATCCCCGTCAGCCAGCGCTTCGATCAGTGCCAGGTTCTGGGTTGCGATCTGCTCCAGCAGTGCGGTCTGTTTGCGCTGTTCCGCCAGTAGGTCGCTGACGCTTGGTTGCAGCTGGGCGGTGATGCCCGCCTCAAGCACGATCAGCTCACACTTGAGTCGATCAGCTGTCCCTGCCAGGTGCTGAGTCAGTCGCTCGCGCACCTCCGTCTTGATCGGGAACGGAACGCTGACCACCAACAGGTCGCCCTTCTTCGGGCTCAGCTGCTCGATTTGTTGCGAATAGGTTTGCTGCTCGCTCATACGCCACCTTTGTCCACTTGTTGATCCACTCGCGCCGAGCGGCGCATCCACTACAGGCCATTGCTCACCTCCTGTACCAGGTCAGCTGGTAGCACCGCGCATCGGCGGGTATCTCGGCGATGGGCCAGCGCAAGCAGCCCATGTACTTTCGCTCTGGCCGGGTGCGGCTCACACGCAGCGTCTGCACCAAATAGGCAGATCCGGCAGCAGTGGTTATGAAATCACTGACTGCAATGCCGTCGGCACCGTCGACATACAGCCTGCATGGTGTATAGGGTTGCTTGGCCATGTTCGATAAGCTCTCTCGCGCAATGAAATCGGCGCATCCGCGGGGTCGTCGGAACGACATTCCGCCCGGATGGTCGTAGCGGAAAGATCTGGAGAAACCGTGATGAAAGAAATCGAAGAGCTTATAGACAGGTGCGTTTTGCTAACCGAGAAGCTTGAAGGCCTACTGGAGGAGCATCCCGTGGCGTCCGGATCAGTTGTTTATCAAACTGCCGTTCGTGTCCTCACCATGCAGGTTAATCAGCTTCAGCAAGATGTAATTACCAAAGCAGCGCGCGGAGTCATCCACGAAAGGGATCAGCTTCAACCGGTCCCCGGTCGAGTGCTTCACTAATCTGGCTGAACGCATGACCAGCGTGCTCGCGCCACAAAACGGCGCATGTCTATTTTGTGGCGCGGATTAATCGACCTTGCGGCTCGGCAGCTTGAAGTCGGTGACGCGATCAGCAATGGCGCGGACCTTCTCGACACCAAGGAAGCCAACCCAGCCACCCACAAACGTCGACATGCTCTGCGGCAGGCCGAAGAACTCCAGGCCGCTGATGATCGTCAGGGTCAGGCCGCCGCATATGGCGCCCTCCACCAGCATCTGCCGGCGAGTGCCGCCACCGTAAGTGATGCGCAGCACAGCCATGGCGCAGGAGAGCCCGGCCGCATACAACAGGGGCGAATGCTGGCTCAACCACGCAAGGGCAACCGCCCAGGTGTCTGGTTTGTCTGGCATGTTGGACATCCGGGTTCCTCCCTTGCGGGAAGCAGAAAAAGAAAAGGCCCGCCGTTGTGGCGAGCCCAGGAGTGGGTGCGGAAGGCTGGGGCGACCAACCACCCAGCGAGAACAGTAGAGGAGCCTTATGCCCAGCGAGGTGGCTGCGCCTGGGCCGAGGTCGGTCGGGCCATTGCTTGCTCCGTAAATGAAAATTCGTGCACCGACGTAAAACCGGCCGGATGCTTGCCCCCGGAATCCCTAGGGGTTAAAAGGAATGTTGGCCGATCTGGCTTCGCTAGAAGGAACTAGTAAATGCCCGTCAGTAACATCTATGTGGTCGCTTATCACCTCCATGGAGAAGCTCGCGAATTCATCGTCCGCGCCGAGAGGATGGATAACGATGAGGCCTGGCACTGGGCTGCCTGCGAAGCCGGCGTTGGAGTCATCCCTAAGTTCACTGCTTCGGATATCAGAAAAGTCTCTCGGCCTGCTGCTGAGCGCTTCGGCATAACTGACGTCCAATGGCGGAGGTCCGGCAACCTATGAAATACCGCATCGACTACAACCTCAAAGGCCATACCAGATTCTGGATATGCGATTGGTCTAGCACGCCGAACGAAGACAATGTGCTGACCGCTCTCCTCCGTCTGCATGCCCCCGCTGCCCCCTTGCCTGAGGCGCGCGCGCCGTGCCGCTTATCACATGATGATCTCCGCATTGCGGTCGCAGATTTGGGTATCTCGGATGTACGCTTTGAGGGGGATGATTAGCTATGCCGGGGCACCCAGGCCGAAGCTGGCAAGTACGCCGGTCACTGCGAGGGCGCCGGTACTTGGCTCGGCCATAGGTGGTGCTCCAGAAACAAAATGACCCGTCGAACTGGCGAGCCCTTGGATACGTGAAAAGATGGCCCCGTGCTATCGTCGAGTTTCCACACAAGACGTTTCACGGAGCGAAAAACGATGAAGGTAACCCTCAAGTGCGCCAAGTGCGGCAGTGACAAGTTCGAGGTTCCGGCTAGGCCGAACGACAACTCGAAGGTCACCTGCGGCAAATGCGGTGCTGTCGAGACTTACGGGAAGCTCATGAAGGCTGTGGGCGACAAGGTCACGAAGGACCTGCAGCGGCAGCTCGGGAAAATGTTCAAGTGACCTGAGCGTTTCAGCCAGAGGGCGCAGGAAGTCAGCGGCGCCCTCAACCTCAACGTCGAGCTGTAGCTTTTCCATGCATCCTCCAGATACGAAAAAGCCCCAGCTGGTGCGAGGCTTGGAATGGGTGCGGAGGGCCGGCGCTTCCCGGCTTGTTGGTCTGGATCGCTGGGTCACGTACCCCAGACTCTCATCGCGTAGTCGATCAGGGAGCGCACGGCTTTGATCCACGCCTCTACCGACTTAGCCCAGCTGCCTGGGCGCGTCATCCGCATAAACGAAAAACCCCGACACAATGGCCGGGGTTTGTCTGTGTCGCGTTGTTGCAAGCTGGACACGCTGCTATGAAAACAGGTGTTTATCCGTCCGGAAAGAACTTTTTACGCAGCTTCGCGAAATTGTTCCAAGAACGAATCAACCCAAGCCACGCCCTGCTTGACGATCTCGCGGGCTGATCGTTCAGACATCCTGGACGTTTCGCCGATTCGAACCATCGTCCACTTCGATCCGAAGTACAGCCAAACGAAGTCACCCATTTGCTGATTGCGCTGGGTGAGCTTGGCCACCGCAGAATCGATCACCAGGGCAGTGTCATCGGTCAGGCTGTACTCGGTGCCGCCGCCAGCAGTCGCTGCGGTTATCGAGGGGGAGACATACCGCGGCACCCCCATACCATCCATTCGCCAACTGCCCCATTGCTCGAGCAGCCATTCGGTATCACCCAGCGGCTTGTCCATGTAGGTGCGTTTCTTCATGCAGCCCTCCGGGGCGTTGGGTCAGTGTCCAGGCCGAACAGCTCGCGCAGCAGCTTGTCAGCGTGTTTGTTCTTGGCATTGCCCTCGGTGATCCAGCCCTTGGCGAACTGCTCGAAGCCTACGTTGGCGCGGGCAGCGTGCCAGTCGGCCACAATGTCCATCAGCGCGGCTGACGCGATCCGGCCATTGTTCTGCTCCAGCAGCATGCGATTGCCCACCTTGAGGAACTTGCATTCCACGGCGGTCAGGCTCTTGCGCGGCAGGGCCGCAGTTACGTTGCTCATCATGCGGCACTCCATACGTGCAGTTTTTCACCAGGGCGCTGATCAGCCCGCGTCTCAACTGATACAGCCCGAGACCAGGACCGGTAGGCCTCAGCAGGCGATCGCCCAGCGCCGGCCCATGGATGCCCTTCGCTCACACACCACCAGATGCCGTTGCTAGAACTCAGCTTGACCTTTGGCAGGCGGCCGGTGAACCCGACCTTGTGCGATGCCAGCCAGACCTCAACGGCCGGCCAGATGATCGCCTGCTCCGGCGCCGAGAACTTTGAGGTTCGTCCGTTCGAGCGCTCACCCAGGCCGTAGTCGTCGTTGGCAACCCACAGCACAAAGCCAGTTGGGCCGTGCTTGAGCGTGTGCCCTTTGTGTTCCCAAGCCCAATCGCCAGGATACTCACGCAGCGAGGCTGCAATACGCTCTGCTTCCGGGTATTGCTTCACAGTCACCATCTGCGCCCCTGGCGGGAGAACGACAGCCCCGTCAGTGACAACCGGCTGATACCCTGCCGGTTCATGCGCCGGCGCCAGCACCCTGGCAATCAGCTTGAGCGGGTTCATCGAGCCACCTCCTGAGCCATGCGGGCCTCTGCAATTCGTACAAAGCCCAGGAACTGGTCCGCCGGCAGGGCCTCCTTGATCACATCGAGGATGACCCGGTCCATGTTCTGCTGGGCGTGCGCCTTGGCCTCCTTGCGCAACTGGCCGCATCGGTACAGCAGGCGGGTGCGGTCATGGTTGATGTGCTTGAGCGCCGCTTTGGCCCGGTTATACCAACTGCGGTCATATGGACGCCCCTGGATGGCGCCCTCCTGCGCCTGAGCCAGCGCCAGCTCCAGGCGGATGGAGTCGGCCACCAGTTGCTCATGCAGGGCCTCACAGGCCTCAAGCGTACCTGGCAGCTCGCGTGGGCCGACCAAACGCTGATGCACGCCTTCGGGTTTCGGGGTATTGCCAGTGGCAACAGGCTGCTCGGCGCCAGCACGCTTGGTAACAGTGACCGATACGACAGGCCGGCCCGGGGTGCGAGCTGGTGGTTTGTGGCCTGGCCACAGGTCAAAAAGTTTCATACTGAGCTCCTTTGGTGCGGTTGCGGCCGGCGAATGTCCTGCCCATTTCGACTTCTTCATTGCTTGGCTGGTAACCGACCAGCTCGGCGAACCTGTGATAGGCGCCCTGGTGTTGCACCCGGCAGATGCCAGTTTCACCGTGGCGATTCTTGTCCACGATCAGCTCGGTGACGCCCGACTGCCCTTCCTCGGATTCGCTGTCTCGGTGAACCAGCACCACCACGTCGGCGTCGGCCTCGATCTGGCCTGAGTCACGCAGATCGCTCTTAGTGGGTCGCTTGTTGGCGCGATTGTTTGGGCCTCGGTTCAACTGCGCCAGCACCATCACGGGCACTCCCAGCTCCTTGGCCAGCCGCTTGATCGACTTGCTGATATCGGTGACCTGCTCGTACCGGCTAGCCGACTTACTCTCGCCGTTGACCAGACCGATGTAATCCAGCGTGACAGAGCCCAGACCGTGCTCGCGCTTAACCGTCCGGCAGATCTGCCGGATGTCCCGCATCGTCAGAGAAGCGTCATCGCAGAAGATCAGGGGTGCACCATTGAGCCGGTTGACCGCGGCCGTCAGGCCAGGCCAATCGCTGTCAGCCATCGAATGGCCCTCGGTGATGTGCTTGAGCTGCACGCTGCCGACAGAAGCCAGGGAGCGGTTCGTAAGCTCCACATCCGTCATCTCAAGGCTGAACACCAGGGAAGTGGACTTGGCCACCAGCGCAACCCGCTCAGCGATACCTAGGCCCAGGGTGGTCTTGCCGCTACCCGGGGCGCCTGCGATGACGATCATGTGCCCAGGGCATACTCCGGGGATGAACTCGTCGAGCGATGGCAGGCCGGTGTCGAAGCCAAGCACCACCTCACGATTGAACCGGCGGTCAATCCCGTCGATTGCCTCGGGCAGAATCTCGCCCACGAAGCGGTACCGCTTGCGGGAATCCAGCCCTTCCGCCTCAAGCGCGATCCAGGCCTGCTGACCCTGCGCCAGAACCTCGTCCAGTGGCTCGCCATCCTTCAGCCGCTCCGACATGATGTGGGCGGCGGCTATCACCCGGCGGGCAACTGAACGCTGCTTCACAATCCGGGCGTACTCTGCGAAGTTTGCCGCGCTCGGCGTGTTGTGAGCGATGTGAGCAGCCACTGCCAACGTGCCCCGGCCGTCTGCCAAGGTCGGCCTGGCATCTGACAGGGTTACCACGTCGATCTGCCGCCCCTTCGCCTTGAGCGCCAGCAGCAGCTCAAACAGCTCGGCACAGTCGGACTGGTAGAAATCACCGACCTCAAGCTTCACGTCGTCAATGAGCGCTGGCTGGTGGATCATGGCGCCGATCAGGGCGTGTTCTGACTCAGGGCTGTGCAACCGTGACACATCCTGTGTACAAGCCGCGTAATCTGGGCTGATCATGCTACCCCTCCGACACGCGCCGACGACCAGGTGAAGGGCGCCAGCAGGCCGCCGTTCTCGCGCAGGCGGTCCATGGCTCGCGGTCCGATGTAGGCCGGTAGCTGCTCACGGTCCTGGTTGCTGATCAGGATCGTTGGGCGAACAAGCTGGTAGCGCCGGTCGATCACCTCGTGCAGCAGGCTCGGCATGAAGTCCTTGCCTGGGCGGGGCGTGTGCATGCCGACCTCGTCGATCACCAGCAAGTCGACGGCGGCCAACTCGGCCAGCAGGTCGGACTTCGACGGCCCCGCGTTGCTACGGAAGCTGTCCGTCACGGCCTGCATGATTGCCTCGGCAGTGACAATCAGGCCCTTGGCGCCATACTCCCGAACAACGTGCTGCAAGATGGCGCAGGCCAGGTGAGTTTTACCGTTCCCGACCTCACCCAGCAGCATCAGTGCGCGGCCAGCCCGGTAGTGCCCTTCGAACTCATCTGCATAGCGCCGGCAAATAGACTGGGCGCGGACTTTGTCCGAGTCGGCGTTGGTGATGAAGCTGTCGAACGTGCAACCACGGAAGCGCGGCGTTATGCCGGTGGCGAACAGATCACGATTCAGCTCGTCGGCCTCCTTGGCAGCGTACGCAGCGTCTCGCACGCTTACTTCGCACTGGAGGTTCAGCGCTTCCCAGCGGCAGCGCGGGCACTCAGTCGCCTTCCACCCGCCATCAAACTGCTCGACCTGCTTCGCTTCGTACTGGCCATGACCAGGTGCTTCGCATTTGGCAATGCCTGCAGCACGCTCGGCTGGCGCCGGCCTGAATTTAGATGTAGTCATCAGGGTACATCTCCTGGTGATGGGCAGGCACTTGCAGCACCGCGCTTGAGTTGGTCTGTGCTCCGGATCGAGCAGGGAGAGCGCTGTCAGGGAATAGCCCTGTCCATCCCTTGCCGATCGACAGCTTGATCACTGCATCGGGGTTCTGGTGGCCGGCCAGATCCTCGGCCTGCTGCTTGCAACTGGTGGCGGTCAGTGGCTTGCGGATCTCTTTGCGGTGCTGGCACCAGTCGGCCCAGGTCTGCTCGCTCACGTTGGCAGGCTTGGCAGACAGTGGATCGAACTTCGACTTACGATCTTTCCGATCAGGCGATTTATCTCCTATTGGTTTATTAACGGTTAATTGACGGTTATATGACGGATTGGGTGCAGCTGCTGCACCCCGTTCTGTCGTCATTTGCACCCCGTTCCGTTGTGAGCTGCACCCCGTGGCATCCTCATTTGCACCCCGTTCGGCATCCTCTTCATCTCGGGGTGCAGCTGGTGCACCCCGTTTTTCGACCATGTCGTACACCACAGGGCGCCTGTCATGCCGGTCAATGTGCGCAGCCGCGATAGCCTGATTTCCACGTCGAATCAATCCGGCGGATTCCAGGGCATCTAGCTTGTAACGCACGGTACGCTCCGACAGCCCCGTGTCGACAGCCAGCGTCTGCGCCGACGGAAAGGCACCACGGCCGTCAGGGCCGGCATAGTTGGCCAGGCACAACAGGACGTGCCGTGAGGTGGGCTCTTTGACCTCCTGCTGCACCAAAGCCCAGACCATGGATTGAATGCTCATGACCGCTCCCTCCGAACCCGCTCGATGTACCCCGGGCTATGAAGGTTCTGCTCGAACCACAGCGGACGACTGCGCCACATGCAGCCAGGGTTTCGGGCCTCTTTTGCCTCGTCCGAATCCCAACTCGAAATGAGTTCTCCATCACCCTCTACGGCACGGATGATGTCAATCAGTGGCCCCTGAAAGAACTCGCGATTCTCCGATACTCGACGATCAGCAAGATTGGCGTGTACCGACTGCTCCCAAGCCAAGGCGCTCTCATGCTCGCCGTAGAAAAGCACACGGTACTCAGATGGCACGCCGGTTCCCCGAGAAAGCTCCACGGCGCGCCGGCATGGCGAGTGGGCAGTCATGCCAACTTTGTAGACGCCCGGCATAGCTTCGCTGCCCATGATGTAGATGAACCCGTAAGTACTGCTCATCGGTTAAATCTCCAGCTCAGCGGTCACCCGCTTGATGAAATCGTCGTAGCTCTCGGCCATCTCAAAGCCGTTGTCTTCCAGGGCGCGTCTACCAGACTTGGCCAGTTCGCAGATAGTCCAGCGCTCGCGCTCTGGAAGGCTCTTGAATTGGCTGTAGGTTGGCCAGGGTCCGTTGATGATCGTCGCGCCAGCACGCTGCTGGGGCGCCTGGGCGGGGTTTGGGGTCGGGTTCATTGAAGAGTCTCCCCTGGCTTTACTGGAACGATCTGAGCGCCAGCGAACGGTGAGTCAGGCCCGAACAGGTCGGGCAGATCACTCTCAGGGGCTGTCTTGATCCAATCCATCATGGCCATGAAGCAAGCCTCGAACAGCGGCCCGCCCTCACCCCAGCCGTCAGACTGCCGACTGGCGCTGTTTTCAAGCCGGGCGACGTAGATCAGGCCTGCCAGGCCTCGCTCGTCGTTCGGAATCGCCGGGCGGTGTATCGGGTTGATGCTCAGCAGGTCGCACAAGCTGTAGAATCCAATGGCGTCGTAGCTGTTGTCGGTATCTTTGATCAAGTGGTAACCCATCCCGATCAGGCCCTGCTTGATGTCGCGGATATCATCGTCGCGGTGAGTGCGGGATTTCTCCAAAAGCTCGTCGTACTGCCGCTGGGTGTGCGGATAACCCAGCAGCGCTGCCGCTTCGCGCCTGAAGACACGACGCTCTGCGCGGATGTCAGAGAGCCGATCGAGGCTGATGCGCACCATTCGCTGAGTCATGATCAACATAGTCTTCGGCGAGTGGTTGGACTTCCGTGCGATCTTGGCGAGCTTCTCGGCGACCTTGAGTCTGATGAGGGTCATTGGTGTTCTCCAGCAGCGCCGAACAGGTCGGCCAAGTCAATTTGGTAAACGGCTGCCCAGGCGGCAGCCGGCCAGGAGCGAACCCAGCCGAATCGAGGGTCTTGGACTTTTGGGGCGGCCACGCCGTGGCTGTCGCACCAGTTCTTGAGCGGGCGGAAACCCTGGCTACCGAAGCTCAGGCGGGCGGCCTTTTCCACCGCCGTCACGGTGGCGTGCTGGCAACCCCTGCCAAGCTCGTTCTCCAGATGCATGACCTTGCGCACGGCGGCTGATGCTGTGGCCATGGCCGTAGCTTCGCGGCGGGTGCCAATTTCAGCCTTCGTCCGAACGGCTTCATCACGCTGCTCCAGCGCCAGCTGCTCCGAGCGCTTCGAAGCCAGCAGGTGCTCCAGGGCCGTGATGTAGTCGGTGGGCAGCGCGGGTGCCGGCCTGAAGTAGTTGATGACCAGCTGGCGCTGGACGGTCCAGGCTAGGTCGTCGGTCAACGACTTGACGATCATCAAATAACCCTGCTCTGTGAACAGGGTGAAATCCTCATGCGCCCTGTTGGAGATAGGCATGATTTTGTGCGTACGGATTTCTTCGGCACTAACTTTGAAGTAATCCTCCCCCTCAACGAAGCGGCCACGGTTCTCATTAAAGTTCCGACGAGTCGTGCCATCGGGGCGCTCATGCACCTGATCAATCATCTGGGTGGACGCAACCCGCTGGCCGCGATACTCGACTACGGGTAGCTGAGTGTTGTGGATGGTTACCAGGTTCATGCCGCACCTCCCACATCCTTTGCATCATGGACGGCAGCCGCGTTTCGGTGAGGCCACATAAAGTTTCGCGTGTCGAAAACGACGCGCTCGAACAGGCGCTCAAGTTCGCCGGCTACAGGATTGTCGAATCCGCCGAGCGAGGGCACGACATGCGCCCAGTACAAGGCTTTGATCAACTTGAATGATTCGCGCGCTTCGTTGAAACGCGCGATATCCGCTGCGGTGAGGGTCACGTCGTGGACGATCTCACCATGCAAGCCATCTGGCTGCCACACCGGGACAATCTGGTTCATTGGGGGATCTCCAAGTCCGTAGCCATCCGACAAAACTCACGGTGATCCTGACGAAGACCTGCTGGTAGTGCGCGGCGATAACTGGCTCTCCGGCGAAGAGCTGGATCAGGAGATCGACACCGCCCTGCGCCTGGAGGCCTTGCAGCAGCAGGTGGTGCTGGAGCAGCAGCCATGACCCGCATGATGACTCCTAGCACCCGCCTGCACCTGCAGGATGACCTGGGCCAGCTTGGCGAACGCCTGATTCGCTTCGGGGAGGCCCTGCAAGATCCCAATACCACAGTCGGCAATCTGGCTGACCTGGCCAAGTCCTGCGGTATCAAGTTGCACATGCGCGCCGTTGCTGAATCTGGAGAGGCACCTAATGCTCACTGACAATCTGGCGCACCGCGCCCTCTTCACCCTGCCGCCGATCCGGCCAAGCGCGGAGACGGCACCAGTAGTTCAGGTGCTGCCCGAACAGAAGGTCGTCACCGGCGACAAGGAGGTGGATGCAGTTCTGTGGCTGCGCGAGGTGATCAAGACCGGCCAAGCCGGGCCGATCGCAACTGCCCTGGACGCTGCCAAGCAGATCAAGACGCCACTCAAGGAGATCGAGCAGCGGTATGTCGACTATGTGAAGCGCAACAGCGGGGGAAACCCCTTCGCAGTAATGTTCTCGTTCGGCTTTGCTGACCTTGAAGGGCTGGCCAAAGGCTCGCTGGAGAAATCCGCCCTAGCATCAGAGGCGCAGGCTCGCTTCGAAGGCGAGACGATCTTTGAAGACACGCCTGCCGAGCAGTTCTGCGAGAAGGCCCTGAAGCGATGCAAGGGCTTCAAGAGCTACTTCGAAAACGACAAGGCACAGGTGGCCAAACGCTTTCGCAAGCACGCCGACCTGATGCCGAGCACCCTCGATGACTGCCTGCACGAGATTGCGTACTGGGGGCGACTGTATGCCCTGCGCCACGCTGCCGGCGAATGGGGAGATGGAATGCACGAGGCCATCGCGCGCGAATGGTTTGTCCAGGGGTTGCTGGCCGAGATCAAGCCTCGTAACCAAGACGAGGCCCTGCGCGTTCTGGATTACGCCGCGCAGGCCGAGAGCATCGAGCATGACGATATGGTGGCCATTGCTCGAAACCTCATCGCGATGGGAGCTTAGCCATGAGCAAGCGAAGTGTCAGCCTGGCAGCGAAGGAGATCATCGAGTCGATGGGGCTCAAGCGGGGTCGTGGGCGGATCAACTCGGTCGTATCGAGGTCAGCCGCGAAGATCCAGACGGCTCAGCCCACCAATCAGCCAAGCAAGGCCTCAGCCTTGGCGCTGTCTCCGGCCGGTCCCATCAACCGCTTCATGTACTTGGAGGCAAGGAAGTGGGCGATTGAGTTGGTCGCCTCTCTGCGAGGCTCACCGGTCGAGGTGGTGATTGAGCGGTTGAACGGTGCGACTGAGGGGCGGCCAGGCAGCTATGTAGCCGGCATCCGATCGGTTATTGGAGAGCTGCAGGCCGGAGCAGGCCATGACTAGGCGAGGTCCAGTGAAGCGTTGGACCGAGGCAGAAGATGCGCTCCTTCGCTTGCTGTATTCCAACAAAACCAACAAGGAGCTTTGCCTGCTACTACCGGGTCGGACGAAAACAGCCATCACGTTGAGGGCGGCTCAGTTTGGACTGGTTAAGACCGATGCCCACAGAACGGAAACTCATCGCCGAATCCTACTTGCCAGGCTGGAGGCCCTGGGCGGTCAGATTGGTCAAGATCCAAGACCAATCGGTGCCACCCACCGCAAGGGCCGGTACACGCTGATCAAGATAGCCCAGCCCGACGTTTGGAAGCCGCTTCATATCCACACCTGGGAGCAAGCCAACGGCCCTGTTCCAGAAGGGATGGTTGTGGCAGCCAAAGACGGCGACGTGCAGAACACGGACTTGGCCAACCTGTGCCTACGCACACGGGCCGAGCACCAGCTGCGCAACAACCATCACTACAAAGGCTTGCCGGAAGAGATCGTTGACATTCTCCACCTGCAAAACGAACTGAAAAAAGAGATCAAGAGGAAGACCAGGAATGAAAAATAAGCTCAGCGACCTTCGCGACCACCTGTTCGCCCAGCTCGAAGCGGTGCGTGAGGCTGATGACGAAAACTTGGCCAAGGAGGTCCAGCGCGCCCAGTCAGTATCGGATATCAGCCGCGTA
Organism: Pseudomonas sp. NBRC 111139; assembly: GCF_001753955.1. Lineage (NCBI taxonomy): Bacteria > Pseudomonadati > Pseudomonadota > Gammaproteobacteria > Pseudomonadales > Pseudomonadaceae > Pseudomonas > Pseudomonas sp. NBRC 111139. Next base: position 70,165 of record NZ_BCBP01000026.1, on the reverse strand, counting down.
CTGATTGAAAGCGCAAAGGTTGAGATCGAATACTTCCGCCACATTGGCGGCGAACACTCGGCCAGCTCGTTCATTGAGTCGAAGCCTGCGCTGCCGCCAGCAAAACGAACCTGACGTGACAGGTCAGCGTGACAACCAGAATCTGACGCGTCAGGTCGGGAGGAAGGAATGAGCGAAGAGACCGAGGTACTGACGGTTGAGGGCCTGGCTAAGCTGCTGGGCCGAACCGAGGCGTCGATCAGGGAGGGGATTCGCCGTGGGGTGCCGTGGCTGCCCAAGAGCTTCAAGATGGGCAACCGGCACTGCTGGCTGAAGGAGGACGTGCGCAAGTTCCTGCGCGAGTTTAGGGATGGGGAGCACCAGAAGCCGAAGCCTGGGCGTAAGCGGCGTGAGCCACCGTCACTGAGGACAGTGGCTTGAACAAGTTTCAGGCCCCGCTCTTAGCAAAGCCATCCTTGATCCAGAAGGCGACCCTGCACACGATGAATGGACATAGAAAGAAGCCGATCAGAATGGCAGCAGTAAACGCTGCCTGATCCCAAGGCATCTCTAGCCAGTCGCGGAGCGTATAGCGCATCGTAAATAACATGACGAGCACTAAAACAGTTCCTGTCACAATACAAACTCTTCGAATACCTTCAGGCAAGCGAGACATTTTCACTCCATTGATAAAATTTTTAGCCTAGTTTTTCGGCCAGGTCCTGCGGACTCAGGTGGGTATAGCGCTTGAGCATCGCCAAGGTCTTGTGGCCCGTGATACTCGCAACTTCCATCATGGTGAAGCCACGCTCAAAGAAACGGCTGGTCGCCTCATGGCGAAGGTCGTGAAGGCGTAGACCTTCAATCCCAGCGGCCACGCAGGCCCTGGGGAAATAGTTGCTGATCGTGTTGAGCGCCAGGTTGAAGTACCGGCCGCCACCGATCGGCGTGGGCAGTCCCTCCAGCAGGGCGATCGCCCGGGAGGACAGCGGCACCGCGCGCCTCTCGCCGTTCTTGGTGTCTTCCAAGTAGGCCACTTTGCCGCGCACCTGGTCGCGGCGCAGCATCAGCAGCTCAGACCGGCGCATCGCAGTCTCCACCGCCAGCTCAATGAACACCGGAAGCTGGGCGTTCATCTGACCTGCAGACTTGTACAACGCGGCGAGCTCCGCCGGCGTCGGGCGCCGATCCCTCTCCTTGCTGCCCTTGGGCATCCGTATCGCCCTGCACGGGTTGGTCAGCCCTTCAATGCCCCACTCCTTGGTGGCCACCGTATACAGGTGGCTGATCACGGCCAGGTTGAGGCGGACTGTCGCGGTCGATTTGCCTTCCTTGAGCTCAGCATCGCGGTACGCGGCCATGTCGCTCGAGCGGATCGCAGCTAGGCCCTTGCTGGCCAGCTTGTGCTCTTTCCACTTCTTGATGCGAACCTGCTCCTGCTTGGCGCCCTTCTTGGTGGAAGTGACCTCCGACAGGTAGCGGTCCAGGGCCTCAGCGAGCGTGGTGCTCTCGGCCTCGCGCATGTCGACGAAACGCGCACGCGACATATCACCTTCGATCTCGGCGGCCCATCGCTGGGCTTCTGCCTTGGTGTCAAAGGTGGCGGAAAGGGTTGGATATCCTTTGCGGCGGATCTGGGCGCGCCAGGCGTCCCCGCGCTTCTCGTAGTAGGCCATGGGGGAAATGATAGCGAACGCTTGGGGGAAATACACGCTCCCCCATTCCCCCAAAATTCCCCCAAATGAAAAGGCCCCGAGGGCTATACAGCGCTCGGGGCCTTTAATATGGCGGAGAGATAGGGATTTGAACCCTAGGTACTGTTGCCAGTACAACGGATTTCGAATCCGTCCCGTTCGACCACTCCGGCATCTCTCCAATGCCGCGCATCATACCAGCGTTCTTTTAAAACGCAAACCTTTTTTTCAAAAAAACCGCGTGGTATCAGGCGCTTGCGTGAACGTGCCGCTTACAGCGGCACACCCAGGCGCTTGGCAACTTCTTCGTAGGCTTCGATCACGTCGCCCAGGCCCTGGCGGAAGCGGTCCTTGTCCATCTTCTTGCGGGTTTCTTTGTCCCACAGGCGGCAGCCGTCCGGGCTGAACTCGTCGCCCAGCACGATCTGGCCGTGGAATACGCCGAACTCCAGCTTGAAGTCGACCAGCAGCAGGCCGGCGTCATCGAACAGCTTGCTCAGCACTTCGTTGACCTTCAACGACAGCTTCTTCATTTCTACCAGTTGCTCGGCGGTGCCCCAGCCGAACGCGACAACGTGGGATTCGTTGATGAAGGGGTCGCCCTTCTCGTCGTTCTTCAGGAACAGCTCGAAGGTGGACGGCTCCAGCTTGATGCCCTCCTCCACGCCCAGGCGCTTGACCAGGCTGCCGGCAGCGTAGTTACGCACCACGCACTCGACCGGGATCATGTCCAGCTTCTTCACCAGGCACTCGTTGTCGCCCAGCAGCTTGTCGAACTGGGTCGGCACGCCGGCTTCTTCCAGTTTCTGCATGATGAAGGCGTTGAACTTGTTGTTCACCATGCCTTTGCGGTCGAGTTGTTCGATACGCTTGCCGTCGAACGCCGAAGTGTCGTTACGGAACAGCAGGATCAAGCGGTCGGCGTCGTCGGTCTTGTAAACCGATTTGGCCTTGCCGCGGTAAAGTTCGTCGCGTTTTTCCATGATTGGGCTCCGCTTGCTTGAGGTGTTGGGCTAGGCGATTTCGCGCCAGTCGAGCCCGTGTTCCTGATTCGCCACCTGGAGCCAGTCCGGGTCACACCCGAGGGTGTCGACAAAGCACTGGCGGGCCAAGTGTGGCAGGTTGTTCTTGCTGCTGAGGTGGGCCAGCACCAGGTGTTGCAGGTTGTTCCAGCCCAACTCGTGCACCAGGCGCGCGGCCTGGTGGTTGTTCAAATGCCCTTGCATGCCACCCACCCGCTGCTTCAGAAAAGCCGGGTAGTGACCACGTGCCAGCAGGTCGCGGCAGTGGTTGGCCTCGATCAGCAGTGCATCCAGGCCCTGGTAACGCTCCAGCAACAGCGCGTCGTAAGAGCCCAGGTCGGTCAGCATGCCAAAGCGCCGCTTGCCGTCGCTGACCACGTACTGCAACGGCTCGTAGGCGTCGTGCTCGACCCGCGCTGCGGTTACTTCCAGGCTGCCGATACGCAGGCTTTGGCCACACGCGAGAAAACCGGCCACCTCCACCGGCTTGCGCATGCCGCGCAAAGTCCCTTGGCTGAGGTAGACCGGTACATTGTAGCGCCGTGACAGCAAGCCGACCCCATGCACGTGGTCGGCATGTTCGTGGGTGACCAGCACTGCACTGAGCTGAGCGGCAGAAACCCCGAGCAGCGCCAGGCGCCGCTCGGTTTCACGCAGGGAAAAGCCGCAATCGACCAGGATGAACGTGTCACCACTGGCGATCAGCGTGCCGTTCCCTTGGCTGCCGCTTCCGAGTACCGCGAAGCGCACTTAGCCCAGGTGGTCCTGAATGGCGCTCAGCACACGGCGGGCGACATCGGCCGGAGCCACGGTGTTGATGTTTTTCTCGACCGTGACCTGCACGCTCTCACCCACCTTGCTCAGGCGAACCTGGTAACGCTCGGCACGGGCTTCACGCTCTTCCTTGGTCGGCTCGCTGCCGAACAGGCGGCTGAAGAAGCCAGGCTGGTTCTGCTTGTCGTCAGGCTTTTCGGACAGGTTGATGTAGTACAGGCCCAGGCTGCGGTTGATGTCTTCAACACGCCATTCGCCACCCTGCTCCAGCGCACGGCCCACCCCAGACCAGGCGCGGTCCAGGTCGGAGCCCAGGTACAGCACCGGGTTGCCGCTGCCGTCTTCGCTCAGGCTGACGCGGCTTGGGGCGTCGAAATCGCGCGCGGCCAGCAGCGACACCGAACCGCCCTTCTCGGCGCTGCGGTTCATGCTGGCAAGCATTTCGTCGACCAGCAGGGCATCGGTGCCGGTATTGCTGGAGCTGGACGGGAACGCAGGCTCGGCAGTGCTGCCGGCCGGGCGCTCGACGCTGACCACATACACTTCGGAGGTGTTGCGCTGCACGCCAGGCTCCATGCGCACACGGACACGCACCTCGCTGTCGCCGCTGCTGGCAGTGCTGGCCAGACGCTGGCCAAGCGATGCCGACAGTTCGTCGAAACGCTGCCAGGTGGTGTTGAACTCACCCGTCTGCGGGCGCTCTTCAGCAATGCGGAAGCCGTTATCCTCGAAGAACTGCCGGGCTACCGGCCACACTTCGGCTGGCGAATGCTGGGCCAGCACCCAACGGCTGCTGCCGCTGCGCTGCAGGCTGTAGTCGGTGACCTGGGCGGCACCGCCCGTCAACGGTTGCGGGCGAGGCACTTCAAACTCACCCTTGACGGTATCGTCAGCGACGTTACGCGGAATCGGCAGCAGCGGGTCAAGGCGTTTGACGTTGCTGGCGTCCGGCGGCAGCTGCATCGGCGCGGTCGGGTGCGCCTGCAGGTAGTCACTGCCGCGGTCGCGGAAATAGCCATCCTCGCCCCACAGCCAGCCACACCCACTGGTGGTGGAGATAATCAGGGCAAGGGCGGAAAGACCAGCCAGTCGCTTCATGCGGTGTACTTCCTCTTAAACCAGTACGCCGGACTGGCGCAAGGCAGTACGGACTTTTTCGTGGCAGCCTTCGCTCAGCCAGGTCAGTGGCAGGCGAATACCTTTTTGCATCAGGCCCATTTCGACGAGCGCCCATTTCACCGGGATCGGGTTGGACTCGCAGAACAGGTCTTTGTGCAGCGGCATGAGTTTTTCGTTGATTGCGCGGGCCTTCTCGGCATTGCCCTCAAGGGCGGCCTCGCACAGGTCCGCCATTTCGCGCGGAGCGACGTTGGCGGTGACGGAGATGTTGCCCTTGCCGCCCATCAGGATCAGCTCTACGGCAGTCGGGTCGTCGCCGGACATGACGATGAAGTCCTTGCTGACGCCATCGAGAATGGCCTTGGCGCGGGCCAGGTCGCCCGTGGCTTCCTTGATGCCGATGATGTTCGGCACGGTCGACAGGCGGATCACGGTCTCGGCCTGCATGTCGCAGGAGGTACGGCCGGGAACGTTGTAGAGGATCTGCGGGATGTCGACGGCTTCGGCAATGTGCTTGAAGTGCTGGTACAGGCCTTCTTGCGTTGGCTTGTTGTAGTACGGCACAACCAGCAGGCAGGCGTCGGCGCCAGCATTCTTGGCGTTCTGGGTCAGGTGCACGGCTTCGGCGGTGGAGTTGGCACCGGTGCCGGCGATGACCGGAATCGGTTTGGCGCTGCGTTTGACGCGCTCGACCACGTGCTTGATGACCAGGATGTGTTCTTCGACATCCAGCGTGGCCGACTCACCGGTGGTGCCGACAGCGACGATCGCATGGGTGCCGTTTTCCAGGTGGAAGTCTACAAGTTTGTCGAGGCTGCCCCAGTCAACACGCCCTTGTGCATCCATGGGTGTGACCAATGCCACCATACTGCCCGCAATCATGTAACTGCTCCTGCCGGAAAAAGAGAGCGGTAATGGTACTGGGGGCATCGACCTTGCACAAGCGAAGCAGGCGGGTGGAGCATTCCCCTCGGCGGCTTATTTCGCTACCCTTGGCCCTTTGATCGGTGCAGCGCGGCCCGCCGGGCCGTCGACCTTGCTCCCCGCCAGCGTCCAAGACCTCGCATGCGAGCCCCGGGCCCTGCCGACAGGAGGCTTTTGCCCGTCCTGTGCCGACCGCTCATCGCTTTAGGAATGCTGCATGTCCACCCCCACCGTCCGCGAACAATTCCTTGTCATCAGTGCCCTGGGCCCGAACCCCATGGAGCTGGCCAACGTCCTCAGCCGCGCTGCCTTCGAAAACCGCTGCGCGGTGGTCACCTCGCGCCTGAGCCGCCACGGCGAGACCAGCGCCCTGGTGCTGCAGGTGGGCGGCAGCTGGGACGCCCTGGCACGTCTCGAATCCACCCTGCCAGGCTTGGGCAAGAAGCACGGCCTGACCCTCGACGTGGTCCGCAGCGCGGACCAGGAAGTGCGCCCGCAGGCCCTTCCGTATGTGGCCTACGTCAGCGCTGCCTACCGCCCGGACATCATCAACGAGCTGTGCCAGTTCTTCCTTGACCACCGCGTCGAGCTGGAAGCCATGACCTGCGACACCTACCTGGCGCCGCAAACCGGTAGCAGCATGCTCAACGCCCAGTTCACCGTGATTCTGCCGGCCGGCACGCAGATCAGCTGGCTACGCGACCAGTTCCTGGACTTTGCCGATGCCCTGAACCTCGACGCACTGATCGAGCCATGGCGTCCCCAGAACCCAATGTAAGGAAACCGATCATGGCTGTAGCACTCGACCAACCTGTCGCCGACTTCCAGGCCCAGGCCACCAGCGGGCAAACCGTCAGCCTTGCCGAACTCAAGGGCCAGCAGGTGGTGGTGTACTTCTACCCCAAGGACAGCACCCCAGGCTGCACCACCGAGGGCCAGGGCTTCCGCGACCAGCATGACGCCTTCGCCGCGGCCAACACCGTGGTATTCGGTGTGTCGCGTGATGGCATCAAGTCGCACGAGAACTTCAAGGCCAAGCAAGGCTTCCCGTTCGAGCTGATCAGCGACAAGGACGAGGCCCTGTGCCAGCTGTTCGACGTGATCAAGCTGAAGAAGCTGTATGGCAAGGAGTACATGGGCGTTGACCGCAGCACTTTCCTGATCGACACGGACGGGGTGCTGCGCCAGGAATGGCGTGGCGTGAAAGTGCCCGGGCATGTGGATGCCGTATTGGCGGCCGCCCAAGCCTTGAACAAGGCTTGAAATTGAATGGGGCCGCTCTGCGGCCCCAATTACATTCAAAGCATCGGTGAAACGCTAGGCTCCTGCTTGGGCCACGCATCCAGCACGGCCTTGATCAGCGTCGCCAGGGGGATGGCGAAGAATATCCCCCAAAACCCCCATAGCCCGCCAAACAGCAGCACCGCGCAGATAATCGCCACCGGGTGCAGGCTCACCGCTTCGGAGAACAGCAGCGGTACCAGCACATTGCCATCCAGCGCCTGGATGATCGCGTAGACCGTCATCAGGTAGATGAACTGGTCGCCCCAGCCCCACTGGAACAGCGCAATCAGGGTCACCGGCACGGTCACGACCACCGCGCCCACGTAAGGCACCACCACCGACAGCCCCACCAGCAACGCCAATAGCGCTGCGTAATTGAGCCCCAGGCTGATGAAGGCGATGTAAGTGGCAATGCCGCAGATCAGAATCTCGATACCCTTGCCGCGGATGTAGTTGGCGATCTGCCGGTTCATCTCGCTGCCCACCCGGTTCAGCAAGGTGCGCTGGCGCGGCAGGTAGCCACTGACCCAGCGGCCAATGAGTTCGCGATCCTTCAGGAAGAAGAACACCAGAATCGGCACCAGCACCAGATAGATCATGGCATTGACCAGCAGTGGCAGGCTGGACAACGAGAAGGTCAGCGCCCATTGACCAAACTTGCCAATTTCACCGCGCACCGATTCGATGGCATGCAATACCTGCTCGTCCGACACCAGGTGCGGATAGCGCTCCGGCAGCAGCAGCAGCAACGACTGCCACTTGCCGAGCATGCCCGGCAGCTCGTTGAACAGCGTGATCAGCTGATGCCACAGCAGCGGTACCAGCACCAGCATGAACACCGCCAGTGCGCCCATGAACAAGGCGAACACCAGCATCACCGCCAGGCGTGTCGGTACGCGCACGCGCTCCAGGGCGTTGACCAGCCCCTGCATCAGAAACGCCAGCACCATGCCCGCCAGCACCGGCGCGAGCATGCCGCCCAGGGTGAGCACGGCGGTAAAAGCCAGGAACAACAGGACCGCCAGCACCACCGCTTCCTCATCGGAGAAGTAGCGCTGCACCCAGTCGCGAAGCACTTTGAACATTGACGATCCTTGGAAAAGACTCAGGCCTTGCGCAGCCAGTAAGTATAGGTACCGGCCTCGGCCGTTTCTTGCAGCAGGGTATGACCGGCCAACTGGGCGAAAGTGCGGAAGTCGCGCTGGGAGCCTGCGTCCGTGGCGATAACCTTGAGCACCGCGCCACTGGCCAGGCGATTGAGCTCCATCTTGGCCTTGAGCAGTGGCAAAGGGCAATTCAGCCCGCTGGCGTCCAGTTCGGCGTCGCAGGTCAGGGTGTTACTCATCGCAGGGTCTCCAAAGGCATCGCCAGGGTGCTTCTTGGCATGGCTGGCTAGGATAGCGCCACTGGTCGCCAACGTGTGAGCCCGCTACAGTAGGTATCTTTGATCCGACGCGAGCTTCATGCATGAATCTACTGCGCCCTACCCTGCTGACGCTGGCCTGCCTGATGGCCCTTCCCGGCCATGCTGACGACCTGCCATCACTGGGTGATGCCAGTTCTGCGATCGTCTCGCCGCAACAGGAGCACCAACTGGGCCGTGCCTGGCTCAGCCTGCTGCGCGGCCAGGTCAATCAGCTCAACGACCCACAGCTCAAGGACTACGTCGAAACCAGCGTGTACAAGCTGGCCGAAACCAGCCAGCTGCAGGACCGGCGCCTGGAATTCATCCTGATCGACAGCCGCGAGTTGAACGCCTTTGCCGCCCCGGGTGGCATTGTCGGGGTCAACGGTGGGCTGTTCCTCAACGCCCAGACCGAGGGCGAATATGCCTCGGTACTGGCCCACGAACTGGCGCACTTGTCGCAACGCCACTTCGCACGGGGTGTCGAGGCCCAGCAGCGTATGCAGTTGCCGATGATGGCAGCGCTGCTGGCCGGCATCGTGCTGGCCGCAGGTGGCGCCGGCGATGCGGGCATCGGCATGATTGCCGGCACCCAGGCGGCGGCCATTCAGGAGCAACGGCGCTTCTCGCGCCAAAATGAACAGGAAGCTGACCGCATCGGTATCCAGAACCTGGAAAAGGCCGGCTACGATCCGCGCAACATGCCGACCATGTTCGAGCGCCTGGCACGCCAGTATCGCTATGACGCAAAACCGCCGGAGTTCCTGCTGACCCACCCGGTGACCGAATCACGTATTGCCGACACCCGTAACCGCGCCGACCAGGCGCCCCAGGGTGGTATTGAAGACAGCATGCGCTACCAGCTGATCCGCGCCCGGGTGGCACTGACCTACGAAGGCACGCCGGGGCTTGCCGCCAAGCGCTTCCGCGCCCAGCTGGACGAAGACCCAAAACTGGATGCCGCACGTTATGGCCTGGCCTTGGCACAGATCAAGGGCGGGCAATTGAACGAGGCCCGTGAAATGCTCAAGCCGCTGCTGGCAAAGGCGCCCAACGACATCACCTACAACCTGGCGCAAATCGACCTGGACATCACCAACAACCGTCTTGCCGACGCCCAGCAGCGCGCCGAACGGATGCAGGGGCTGTACCCGGGCAACTACCCGTTGAAACAGGTGCGTGCCGACCTGCTGGTGAAACAGAACAAGCCGGCTGAGGCCGAGAAGGTGTTGAACGAGCTGGTGAAGAGTCGGCCGGATGACCCGGATGTGTGGTACGACATGGCCGAGGTGCGTGGTTTGTCGGGCAATACCATTGGCTTGCACCGGGCGCGTGCCGAGTACTTCACGCTGGTCGGCGACTTTGATCAGGCAATCCAGCAGCTGGATTACGCCAAGCGCCGGGCGGGTGGGAATTTCCCGCTGGCCTCACAGATTGACCAGCGCCAGCGCGAGATCATGGAGCAACGGCGCATGGTTCAGGAAATGATGGGGCGCTGAGGATTTTGGGGGCGCTTTGCGCCCCAATCGCGACACAAGGCCGCTCCCACAGGCGTCTGCAGGGCCATGTGAGAGCAGCTGTCTTGCTCAATTTCTAAAAACTGGCGCGATCCCTGTGGGAGCGGCCTTGTGTCGCGATAGGGCCGCAACGCGGCCCCGGCAACCTCAAGCGTTACCGGAAAGCTTCAGCCGCGCCGCCTGGGTAAAGTCCAGCATGCGATTAAGCGGCTTGATCGCCTTGGGCACCAGCGCCGGGTCAACGAAAATCTCGTTGGTGCCATTACGCAGGCAATCCAGCACCCGCTCCAGGGTGTTCATCGCCATCCACGGGCAATGCGCACAGCTGCGGCATGCCGCGCCGTTGCCGGCGGTGGGGGCTTCGACGAATTCCTTGTCCGGGCACAGCTGCTGCATCTTGTAGAAGATGCCGCGGTCGGTGGCGACAATGAAGGTTTTGTTCGGCAGGGTCTGGGCAGCCTTGATCAGCTGGCTGGTGGAACCCACCGCGTCGGCCAACTCGATCACCGCTTCCGGCGACTCGGGGTGCACCAGGATCGCAGCATCCGGGTACAGCGCCTTCATGTCAGCCAACTGGCGCGACTTGAACTCTTCGTGAACGATACAGGCACCGTCCCACAGCAGCATGTCGGCACCGGTCTGCTTCTGGATGTAACGGCCCAGGTGCTGGTCCGGGCCCCAGATGATGGTTTCGCCGTTGTCCATCAGGCTTTCGACAATTTCTAGGGCACAGCTCGAAGTCACCACCCAATCGGCGCGTGCCTTCACCGCTGCGGACGTGTTGGCGTAGACCACCACGGTGCGCTCAGGGTGCTGGTCGCAGAAGGCCGAGAACTCTTCTACCGGGCAGCCCAGGTCGAGCGAGCAAGTGGCCTCCAGTGTCGGCATTAGCACGCGCTTTTGCGGGGTGAGGATTTTTGCCGTCTCGCCCATGAAGCGCACACCGGCCACGATGACCGTTTCGGCCGGGTGGTTCTTGCCGAAACGGGCCATTTCCAACGAGTCGGACACGCAGCCGCCGGTTTCTTCAGCCAGCGCCTGGATGACCGGGTCGCAGTAGTAATGGGCAACCAGCACGGCATTCTGGGCCTTGAGCTCGGCAGCGATGGCCGCACGGTATTCGGCCTCCTGCTCGGCTGTCAGCGGGTTGGGCTGCTTGGCGTCGAGGTGGGCCTGAACCAAAAGGCGTTCGGAAATCTGGGTCATGATCGCTGGACCTGCAGGCGCGCTTGCGCGTCAAATCGAGTGTATCACCCGGCCCTGGCAGATCGGCTAAGGGTGCCGGACGGCATGCTGACCGCCACGGCCCTCTGCGGGCGCGGATTATTATCGGAGGCCGAAGGCTACAGACAATCCAGCGATTACTAAAGGGGTTTTTGTGTTGCCTGTGCTGGCCTCTTCGCGGGTAAACCCGCTCCTACACTGTGAAATCCTGGTAGGAGCGGGTTCACCCGCGAAGAGGCCGCAACAGGAGAAACCATCACCCCTGCGGCGACAGGGCCCCCAGATGCGCCGCCATGAACATGGCAAATTCTTCCACGGTCATTTTTCGGCCATTGAAATCGACCATGCCATCGGCATAGTGCAGGCTGCTGACCACATCATCGCCCTGCACGGTGGCCATGCCGCTCTGCAGCGCCATCATGCCGACCATCTCCCCCGCCTGGCTCGACTGCATGGCAATCGCTTGCGCATCGGTCTGGCCATCCAGCAAGGCCTGCAAGGTCGCCAGGTCACCGATCATCGGCTTGGACAGCGACAGCTTGCCTTTCACCTCCGTGATGATCTGCTTGCTCAGCTGGTCCGGCGGCAGGTCGAAGCTGGCCGGTGCGGCGAGGTCCATCGACAGGTTGAAGCGGCTCTCGCCATTGGCGGTCTTGAACGACAGGTTTTCCACCGCCAGCTTGGGCTTGGCGGCCAGCAACTTCTGCAAGTCACCCTGGAAGCGGGCCTTTTCGGCGTCGTCCATCTGGATCTGCGGCACCGGCTGGCCAGCCGCACTGGCGGCCTCGAACTCCGGCAAGTGCGACTGGTACCACTTCGACAAGGCCTGCAGCGCCGGGGCGTTTACCGAAGTCACGCTCACCGCCATCTGCGCCTTGCCTACCGCGCGGCCATCCCAGCTGATGTCGCCGACCTTGTACGCCGCGCGGCCACCTACGGTGTCCGTGCCGTCGAGGGTTTGCAAGGCGTTCTGTTCCAGGCCCTTGATCAACAGCACCTGCTGTTTCGGCCCAAGTGTGACCTTGGCTTCAGCCAACGCCAGATCGACGTTACCGACATAGATGGCATCGTGCGCGGTGGCTGCGAGGTTACCGCCAAACGTCAGCCCTTTGAGCTCGAACGTGGCCGGCGGCTGGTCGTCATGCACACGCTTCATCACCAGCCTGTCGGCCTGGCCGCGGAACTTGGAGGCCTTGCCCTCCTTGTCCCCACTGACTTCGAACTGCATGCCCGAAAAGTCGAAGGTGTTGCCATCCGCTTCGTCAAACTTGAGCGGCGCCAACTGAACCTGGCTGACCACACTGCCGCCGTAACCCAGGCTGGTCTGCGCGCTGATCGGGGCCTTTTCACCCGCAGCGGCGAACAATGGCGCGACGGCTTCATCCTTCTGCAGCGTGCTGTTGCTGACCGCCATTACCGGCATCAGCTTCAGTGCCCTGACCCTCGACCAGGGAAACGGGCCGTGCTCGATCTGGTCGGTCACGCCCACGTCAAAATTGATCACCTCGCCCTGCCCCACGTTGATGTCGCGAGCCTTGAGCCGGTACTGGGCAGTGCTGCTGAAGAGATGCTGCTCCAGCGACACACGCTCGATGCTCATGCTACCACCGGTACTGACCAAGGCCTTTTTGAGTTCGGCGTTGCTGCGTGCAAGGGCGTTGTCCAGCTCTGCCGGCAGCTGCTTGCCGGTGTACCAGGCGCCTGCGGTGGTTGCGACGGCAATGGCGATAGCCAGGCCGGAAAGGATGCCAACTGATTTCTTCATGAATAGAACCGATTGCTGTCCGTAAGGGCTTCGAAGGCGGCCAGAGGCCACGCAGAAATCGAAGAGTACCACCCCCGATTGGGCCGAGTGCTGGCCCAGCTCGAGAAATGCCATTTTTCGGACACATCCGACAGCCAGGTGAAACAAGCAAAGGATTCGTTAATTTTTACGAACACTCAAATTGATCAGAATCGCAAAAAAACGCGCAACAACCGAACAAATCCCGTATTTAATCGATAAATATTTCAATATTGCAACATCTTGTCATGTTTAACTTGACACCCACCTACCCATCGTTTTTTATTTTCACCACTTTGCGCGCCCCACCGCGCCTCCCGCCGCTCCAACATAAAAGGTGAACAATATGGAGCCCACCCGCTCGCCCTTGCCGCATGCGCAATACACCGTGCCCGTCGTTTACGCCCAGCAGCAGGAGCCATGCCAGCATGCAGCCTGACCACAGCGCTTCCGGCAACGGCCAACTTCGCAAAACCCTGCGCCTCTGGCACGTGATCATCATCGGCCTGGCTTACCTGACCCCGATGACCGTGTTCGACACCTTCGGCATCGTCAGCGGGATCACCGCTGGCCATGTACCCAGCGCCTACATCCTGGCATTGGCCGGCATCCTGTTCACCGCGGTGAGCTATGGCACCCTGGTAAAACGCTTCCCGCAGTCGGGCTCGGCCTACACCTACACCCAGCGCGCGATCAACCCGCACGTGGGCTTCCTGGTGGGCTGGTCTTCACTGCTGGACTACCTGCTGCTGCCGATGGTCAACGCGCTACTGGCCAAGCTGTACCTTTCGGCCATGTTCCCGGAAGTACCTGAGTGGATGTGGGTCGCCGGCTTCGTCACCCTGATCAGCCTGATCAACATGCGCAGCGTAAACCTGGTGGCCCACTTCAACCTGCTGTTCGTGGGTGTACAGGTGGCGATCATCGCCGTGTTCATCTACCTGTGCGTGCGCGGCCTGGACCAGGGTGAAGGGCTGGGTACCACCTGGAGCCTGATACCGTTCGCCGACAGCCAGACCCAGTTCAGTGCCCTGGCCGCCGGTGCAACCATCCTGTGCTTCTCGTTCCTGGGCTTTGATGCGGTCACCTGCCTGTCCGAGGAAACCCGCGATCCGGCCAAGACCATTCCCCGGGCGATCTTCCTCACCGCACTGATTGGCGGTGTGGTCTTCATCACCGTGTCGTACTTCATCCAGGCCTACTTCCCGACCATGGCCCGCTTCCACGACCAGGAAGCAGCCCTGCCGGAAATTGCCCTGTACGTTGGCGGCAAGCTCTTCCAGTCGATCTTCATCGCCTGCACCGTGATCAACACCATCGCCTCGGGCCTGGCCTCGCAAACCAGCGTGTCACGCCTGCTGTATGTAATGGGCCGCGACAACGTGATCCCGGCCAGCGTCTTCGCCCGCCTGCATTCGCGCTACAAGACGCCAGTGCTGAACATTGCAGTCGTAGGGCTGATTTCGCTATCGGCGATCTTCTTCGACCTGGTTACCGCCACTTCCATCATCAACTTCGGCGCCCTGGTCGCGTTCAGCTTCGTCAACCTGTCGGTCATCAACCACTGCTACCTGCGTGAAGGCAATCGCAAAGGCCTCAGCAACCAGTTGAAGTACCTGGTTCTGCCGACCATCGGCTTCTGCATCATCGTCTCGCTGTGGCTGGACCTGAACGCACATTCGCTGATGTTTGGCGGCATCTGGGCTGCGCTCGGATTGATCTACCTGGGCTGGCTGACCAAAGCCTTCCGCGCGGCACCGCCCAACTACGTCGCCGAATGACCCACGCTGCCAACAACGCCCGCGCCTGATCGCGGGCGTTGCATTTGTTCGAAAAGGAAAGCCCTCATGCCGCTGCGTCGCCTCTCCATCCAGTGGAAGATCACACTCCTCGCCGGCCTGTGCCTGCTGGCCATTGTCGCCTTGCTGGTAGCCACCTCGCTGACCCAGGCCCATCGCAGCGCCGCTCTGGTCAACCAGGCCAACACTGCCATGCTCGAAGACAGCGCCCGCCAGCGCCTGCAGGCCCACGCCGAAACTCAGGCCTTGCGTATCCAGCGCTACTTCATGGACGCCTACCAGTACGGCAATGGCTTTGCCCGCCTGGTACAGGTGCTGAAGGCCCGTGGTGGTAGCGACCTGCGCGCCGAACTGACCCGCCAGGCGCGTGCCAGCCTGGCCGGCAACCCGGATGTGATTGGCCTGTATTTGGTGTTCCAGCCCAATGCCCTGGACCAGCAGGACAGCCACTACCTCGGGCAGGACGCCCTGGGCAGCAATGAGAGCGGGCGTTTCTCGCTGTACTGGTCCCAACCAAGCCCCGGCACCCTGGAACTTGAAGCCATGCCGGAAACGATGCTCGGCGACACCAGCATCGGCAGCAACGGCGCGGCGAAGAACCGCTGGCTGACCTGCCCGCAGGACACCGCCAGGACCTGCATGCTCGAACCGTACCTCGACGAGGTCAACGGCCGTCAGGTGCTGATGACCAGCATCGCTCTGCCACTGCTGGAACACGGCAAGGTAGTCGGCGTGGTCGGCCTGGACATCGGCCTGGCCAACCTGCAGCAACTGAGTGTGGACGGCCGCCGCGACCTGTTCGACGGCCAGGGCCAGGTGAGTATCGCCACCGCCGCCGGCCTGCTGGCGGGCAACAGCCGCGACGACAGCACGCTCGGCAAGCCCATGGCAAATGCGGTAGCCGACGGCCTGCTACGCGTGGCCCACCCCTTCACGCCAATCCCTGACACAGCCCCGTGGCAGGTATGGCTGGAAGTGCCGGAAAGCGTGCTGCAGGCCCCTGCCGTAGCCCTCAACCAGCGCCTTGATGCCCATAACCAGAATGCCAACCTCACCAGCCTGCTGATAGGCCTTGGCACGGCAATCGTGGGTTTGCTGCTGGTGTGGCTGACCGCTCGCGGCGTTAGCCGGCCAATCCTGGCCGTGGCGGCACGCCTGGAAGACATTGCCAGTGGCGAAGGCGACCTTACCCGTCGCCTGGACTACGCCCGCCAGGATGAACTGGGCCTGCTCACCGGCTGGTTCAACCGCTTCCTCGACAAGTTGCAACCGGTCATTGCCCAGGTCAAAGGGTCGCTGCAGGAGGCCCGCGACACCGCCGACCAATCGGCTGCCATCGCCAGCCAGACCAGCAACGGCATGCAGCAACAGCATCGCGAAATCGAACAGGTGGCCACAGCGGCCAATGAAATGAGCGCCACCGCTCTGGATGTCGCCCACAACGCCTCGCAGGCGGCCCAGGCCGCACGCGCCGCGGATCAGGCCAGCCAGGAAGGCTTGCAACTGGTGGACAGCACGCGCCAGGGCATCGACCGCCTGGCCGCAGGCATGAACACTGCCATGGACGAGGCCCGTGCACTGGAAGACCGCAGCGGGCAAATCGGCTCGGTACTTGAAGTGATCCGCACCATTGCCGAGCAAACCAACCTGCTGGCACTGAATGCCGCCATCGAAGCGGCCCGCGCAGGCGAAGCCGGGCGTGGCTTCGCCGTGGTTGCCGATGAGGTGCGCGGCCTGGCCCAGCGCACGCAGGTTTCGGTAGAGGAAATTCGCCAGGTCATCGAGGGCCTTCAGCAAGGCACCCAGGACGTGGTGGGGGCCATGCATGCAGGCCAACGCCAGGCCCAGGACAGCGCCGCACGCATGGAGCAGGCATTACCGGCACTGCAGCGTATTGGCGAGGCCGTGGCGGTGATCAGCGACATGAATTTGCAGATAGCCTCGGCGGCGGAAGAGCAGAGCGCGGTGGCCGAGGAAGTGAACCGTAACGTGGCCGGCATTCGAGACGTGACAGAATCGTTGGCCGGGCAGGCCGATGAATCGGCACGCATCAGTCAGGCCCTGAACCGGCTGGCCAACCAGCAGCAAGCGCTAATGGAGCAGTTTCGCGTCTAGCCTGTGAGGGCCTCTTCGCGGGTAAACCCGCTCCTACACGGGATTTGCACTGCTCTTGTAGGCGGCGCCAGCCCCTGTAGGAGCGGGCTTGCCCGCGAAGAGGCCGGAACAGACACAACAGCATCATCGTTTTTACTGAGCACTACTCATGCAAACCGCAACCCGATCCACCTTCTTCGACATCACCAGCGAACAAGGACTTTTACGCACCTCGATCGCCGCCACCCTGTTCATCGCCAGCATCGGCATCGCCTTCGGCCTTGCCTCCGGCTCGTTTTCCATCGTCTTCGACGGCGTATACTCGCTGGTCGACGCCAGCATGAGCGGGCTCTCGCTGGTCGTGGTCAAGCTGATCACTTCGCACACCACCAGCGTGCAGATGTCACGCAAGCTGCGCGAGCGCTTCACCATGGGTTTCTGGCACCTGGAACCCATGGTACTGGCGCTCAACGGCATTCTGCTCGGCGGCGTGGCCATCTACGCGCTGATCAATGCCGTCAGCAGCCTGCTGCAAGGCGGACGCCACCTGGAGTTCGGCATTGCCATGGTCTACGCGGCGCTGACGGTGATCACCTGCGTGACCATCGCCGTCATCGAGGCCCGCGCCAACCGCAAACTAAAGTCAGACTTCGTGCGCATGGACGTCAAGGGCTGGGTGATGTCGGCCAGCATCACTGCCGCACTGCTGATCGCCTTCTGCTTTGGCTATGCCGTGCAAGGCACTTCGCTGGAATGGGTATCACCCTATATTGACCCGGCGGTGCTGGCGCTGGTGTGCCTGGTGATCGTGCCATTGCCGATGTCGGTGGTGCGTCAGGCGCTGTCTGAAATCTTCCTGGTCACCCCTGGCGACCTCAAGCTGCACGTAGATGAGGTGGCCAAGGCCTTCGTCGCTCGCCACGGCCTGCAGTCTTACCGCGCCTATGTCGCCAAGGTCGGGCGTTCGCGGGAGATCGAACTGTATTTCATCGTGCCCAAAACCATGGCGGCGAAGACCATCGATGAATGGGATGCCTGGCGCAACGAGATTGGCGACGCGGTAGGCGGCGAAGGGCCGGACCGCTGGCTGACAGTGGTGTTCACTGGCGACCCGGAATGGGCCGAGTAATGTGTGGGCGCGCTGCGCCCTTTTTCCGAAACCCGTAGCGCAAACGAAAAAGCCCGCGACCATTTCTGGTAGCGGGCTTTCACGGACTGCGTATGGTGGGTCGTGTAGGATTCGAACCTACGACCAATTGGTTAAAAGCCAACTGCTCTACCAACTGAGCTAACGACCCATTTGATGGCGCGTATAATACTGATTTCTAACGAGAATTCAACACCCCATCACGATTTTTTCAAAAATACCGAGTCGGGTCTTCGATACCGGCGGCCTTGAAACCGTCGGCGCGCAGGCGGCAGCTGTCGCATTTGCCACAGGCGCGGCCGTCATCGTCGGCCTGGTAGCAGGAAACGGTCAGGCTGTAGTCCACACCACGGGCCATACCGGCCTGCACGATCTGCGCCTTGCTCATGTTCTGCAGCGGCGCCTGGATGCGGAAACCCTGCCCTTCTACGCCAGCCTTGGTCGCCAGGTTGGCCATGCGCTCGAAGGCCTCGACGAACTCGGGACGGCAATCCGGGTAGCCAGAGTAATCGACGGCGTTGACGCCAATGAAGATGTCGCGCGCTTCCAGCACTTCTGCCCAACCCAGCGCCAGCGAAAGGAACACGGTGTTGCGCGCCGGCACATAAGTGACCGGAATGCCTTCACCCGGGGCTTCCGGCACGTCGATGCTGCTGTCGGTCAATGCCGAACCGCCGATGCCGTCGAGGTTCAGCCCAATCACCTTGTGCTCGACCACACCCAGGTCGCGGGCCACGCGGGCAGCGGCGTTCAGCTCGGCGCGATGACGCTGGCCGTAGTCAAAGCTCATGGTGTAGCAGCTGTAGCCTTCGCCCTTGGCCATGGCAACCACGGTGGCCGAGTCCAGGCCGCCGGACAACAGGATTACTGCGCGTTTTTCTGTCATGTGTACGTGCTCCTCAATCAACGTCCGGGCTCGTCGTTCCACAGCAGCTTGTGCAGCTGAAGTTGGAAGCGTACGGGCAGGTTGTCAGCAACGATCCAGTCAGCCAGGTCACTGGCGTTTACCTGATGATGGCTGGGTGAGAACAACACCTCA
Organism: Pseudomonas sp. NBRC 111139; assembly: GCF_001753955.1. Lineage (NCBI taxonomy): Bacteria > Pseudomonadati > Pseudomonadota > Gammaproteobacteria > Pseudomonadales > Pseudomonadaceae > Pseudomonas > Pseudomonas sp. NBRC 111139. Next base: position 51,361 of record NZ_BCBP01000026.1, on the reverse strand, counting down.
CCGGCACGCTCTGCCAGGTTGTACTGGATCAGCTTGGATACCGCCCAGTCATAATCCTCACGGGAACAAATGACGAACTTGACCTGGTCGTTGCGCGTCAGCTGCTCGATGTTCTCGTAGCGGTTACGGTGCGACTCTTCGGAGCCTGGGGTTTTCAGGTCGACCACACGACTGACGCGGGTGTCGGTGCCGGCAATATCCAGCGCGCCGCTGGTCTCCAGCGACACCTCGTAACCGGCGTCACACAGCCGCTGCAGCAATGGCAAGGCGTTGGGCTGGGCCAGCGGTTCGCCACCGGTGACACAGACGTAGCGCGGCTTGAAGCCGGCCACTTGCTCAAGGATCGAATCAAGGGTGCGAACGGTACCGCCACTGAAGGCATAGGCACTGTCGCAGTACTGGCAACGCAGGGGGCAACCGGTGAGGCGCACAAATACCGTAGGCAGCCCGGCCGTTCGCGTCTCACCCTGCAAAGAGTAAAAGACTTCGGTGATGCGTAATGTGTCTTGCATGCTCGCCACGGGCGTGACAGCTAAACAGGCTGTCCGCCTCCGTCAGGCACTGTCGCGGACTCGACATCGCGTTATCCGCAGCAGCGTGTTTACGAAAAAAGGGCAGTGATTCTAACGAAAAAACCCGCGACTGGCGCGGGTTTCTTTCGAGCGGTACAGCGACAACGCCTAGAGCTTCTGCAGGTCACGCTGGGCCAGTTGAGCGGCAGAGGTGCCGGGGTACTGGGTGACGACCTGCTGGAGGATGCCTTTTACCTTGTCGGTATGGCCCATACGGCGCTCGACATCAGCCAGTTTGTACAGCGAATCTGGCACCTTGCTGTGCTTCGGGTACTTTTGGCTGACCTGGGCAAAGGCCTGGCTGGCGCCTTGCAGGTCACCCTTGGCCAGGTTCACTTCACCCAACCAGTACTGGGCATTACCGGCGTACTGGCTGTTGGGGTACTTGCGCAGGAAGGCGTTGAACGCCTGGCTGGCCTTGTCGAAGTCTTTCTGTTTGATCAGGTCGAAAGCTGCGTCGTAATAGAGCTTCTCTTTCGCCGGATCACCGGGCTGGCTACTGCCGGCCGGTTGTTGCGCAGCAGCACCTGCTGCGGCATCGGGGGCGGCATTGGACGCACCACCACCGGAGGAATTGTCAGGGGTTGCGGCAGGCGCAGCGCCACTGTTGATGCGACGGTCCAGGTCCTGGTAACGCTCCAGGTTTTCCTGCTTCATGCGCGACACATCGTTTTGCAGCTCTTCGATGATGCCTTGCTGGCGGGAAAGCTGATCCTGCATCTGTTGCAGCTGCATGAACAGCTGGCCCTGTGCAGAGGCAGGGGCCGAAGCCCCTGACCCGGCATAGGCGCCGCTCGTGCCATAACCCGCAGGCGGATAGCTGCCTGCGTTGTCATCTACTACAGGGACCTCAGCCCAGGCCGCAAGCGGCAGGCTGAGTGCGAGGACGGTTACTACACGGCGGCACATACGCATAAGAACTTACTTACGCAGTTCTACGCGACGGTTCTGAGCCCAGGACTGCTCGTCGTTGCCGGTAGCAACTGGACGCTCTTCGCCGTAGGAAACCAGTTCCAGCTGAGCAGGGGAAACGCCCTGCAGAACCAGGTAGCGCTGAACGGCTTTCGCACGACGCTCACCCAGAGCCATGTTGTACTCGCGGGTGCCGCGCTCGTCGGTGTTACCTTCCAGAACAACACGGTTGCCGTTGGCTTTCAGGTCCTTGGCGTGAACGTCCAGAGCGCGCATGGCTTCTGGCTTCAGGTCCGAGCTGTCGTATTCGAAGTAGAAGGTGGTGATTGCGCGCAGGGCGGCTTCTTCGCTCAGGGAGCCGTCAACAGCGCCAGTGTTGGCACCGTAGCCAGCGTTAGGGTCTACAGCAGCGCCTTCGCCTGCGTTATCACCGCCCTTCGAGGAGCAACCTACAGCTACGGCCATGGCCAGGGCCAGCGCAGCAAATTTACCAAACTTCAGCATTTCCATCGTGAAACTCCTAATGAAACCCCAGTGTGTTAAGCAAAATGTATTACGCCGCAATCAGTTCAGGTAAGGGGACCAGGACGGTTCTCTGACTTCGCCTTGAGCGGTAGGAAGTGGGAGCCTCACGCGGCCATTAAGCGACACGAGCATCAAGACTCCCCGGCCCTGCTGGCGGGTGGCGTAGATTAGCATGGTGCCGTTTGGCGCAACAGTGGGAGACTCATCAAGACTTGTTTCAGACAGAATCTTTACACTTCCGCGCTGCAAGTCCTGTGCCGCCACTTTGAAGTTGGTAAAGCCCTGTTGGCGATGGATCATTACCAGGGTCTTTTCGTCCGCCGAAAGTTTCGGGTTGGCGTTGTAGTTACCCACGAACGTTACGCGCTCGGCACCACCACCACTGACCGACTGTTTATAGATCTGCGGTTTGCCGCCACGGTCGGAAGTGAAGTAAAGGGTGTTGCCATCTTTGCCCCAGAACGGCTCGGTATTGATACCCGGGCCTGCAGTAACACGGCTGATCTGGCGCGAGGCCACATTCATCACGTAGATGTCCGGGTTGCCGTCCTTGGACAGCACGAACGCCAGGCGCGAACCGTCTGGCGACCAGGCTGGCGCGCCATTGAGGCCCTCGAAGTTGGTCACCTGCTCGCGGCGGCCAGTATCGATGTTCTGCACGAAGATACGTGGGCGCTTCTGCTCGAACGAAACGTAGGCGATCCGTTTGCCATCTGGCGCAAAGCGCGGCGACAGGATCGGCTCACGCGATTGCAGCAGGGTCACCGCACGCGCACCGTCGTAGTCCGAACGCTGGAGGGTGTAGCGGGTGTTGTTGGTGGAGAAACGCTCGGCCGTCACGTACAGCATGCGCGTAGAGAACGCGCCCTTGATGCCGGTCAGCTTCTCGAACGACTGGTCGGCAATGTAGTGCGCCATGTCGCGCAGCTGGTCGGTGCTGCCCGCCACGCTGCCGGTCAGCACTTGCTGCTCGGTGGCGACGTTGAACAGCGCGTACTGCACCTGCAGGCGACCGCCCGACGGCACGATGCTGCCGACCATCACGTATTGTGCACCCAGCGCTTTCCAGTCACGGAAGATCACTTCGCTGGCCTGCGACGGCTGGCTGATCATGTTCTGCCGCGGAATTGGCGAGTAGTAGCCAGAGTTGCGCAGGTCATTGCCGATGATGTCGGCGATGTCTTCGGGCAGCACGCTGCCGCCCTGCAGACCGAACGGCACTACCGCGATGGGCGTGGCCCGATCACTGCCGCTGGTAACCAGGATGTTCTTTTCTTCTGCCACCGCCATGCCTGCCACGCAGCAGAGCATGACCAGCAGTCCTCTCAGACGTTTAATCACAACGCTAGATCCTCAGGTGTAAATGTCATCTTGAACGAACGATATTGGTTGAAATCGCTCGGCTTCATACCCTGCATCTCGGTCAAACGACCAATGTTCTTCACCGCAGCCACCGCCGAACTGTCATACGGGCCGTCACCACTGGAACGGGCCACGCTGACACTGGTGATGGTACCGTCCGGCAACATGTTGATCTGCAGGACCACCGTCATGCCCTTGCGCGCGGAAGGCGGACGTGCCCAGCCCTCGGCCGCGCGCATACGGATCAGGTCGTCGAAGTCACCGGCCACCTGGTCACCCTGCTCGTCGGCCAGCGCCTGCTGCCGCTCGGTGGTATCGGACAACAGCTCGGCCAGTGCCTGGGCTTTCTTGTCTTCTGCCGCCTTGCGGGCCGCTTCCTGTGCCTTCTTCTTCTGGGCATCTGCAGCGGCCTTTTTCTTGGCCTCTTCAGCTGCCTTCTTCTTCGCGTCCTCGGCCGCCGCTTTCTTCTTGGCGTCCTCGGCTGCTTTCTTCTTGGCCTCTTCGGCTGCCTTTTTCTTGGCTTCCTCGGCGGCTTGCTTCTTCGCCTCTTCAGCGGCCTCTTTCTTGGCCTCTTCTTCGGCTTTTTTCTTGGCTTCGTCCTCAGCCTTTTTCTTGGCGATGTCGGCCTGCTGTTTCTCGGCGGCTTTCTTCGCCTCGTCGGCTTTCTTGGCTTCGGCGGCTTTCTTGGCCTCGGCAGCCTTGGCAGCTTCGGCGGCCTTGGCAGCATCCTCGGCTTTTTTCGCCTCGGCGGCTTCGCGGGCCTCTTCGGCCTTTTGAGCGGCGTCAGCTTTCTTTTGTTCCGCGGCCTTCACGGCCTCCTGCTCGACCTTCTTCTGTTCCAGCTGCTCGACTTCGGTCTGGCGCGAAGCGGTTTTCTTCGCCTCCCCGGCAATCTTCTGATTGGTCTGGGTGGTTGCCTGGCTCTTGGACTTGAGCTGGTACAGGGTAGCCTGAACGATCGGCTTGGAAGGCGGCAGCTCAGGCGTCATGGCAAAACTGACGAACAGCAGGGCAAACACCAGCACATGCAGGCCGATGGCCCAGACACTGGGCCAGAAGTAGCTTTCCGAGGCGGATGGCTCTCGCTGTTGCATCAGGGCGCCTCGGTAATCAGGCCAACGTTACCGACACCGGCCTTCTGCAACCCGCCCATGGCACCCATGACCGCGCCATAGTCGACAGCCTTGTCGCCACGAATGAACACCTGGGTCTGCTTGCCCTGGTCACGGCCGGCAGCAATGATCTTGGTAACGGCGTCGGTCATGGCCGGCAAGGTCATGGCTTTGTCCATCTGCTTGTCGGTATCGACTTCGCTGCCGAGGTTCCAGTAATAGGTTTTATCGGCCTTGATGGAGATGGTGAGGATCTGGACGTTGTTGTCCTGCGGCAAGGCTTCGCTGGAAACCTTGGGCAGGTCGACCTTCACGCCCTGATTGAGCATGGGCGCCGTCACCATGAAGATGACCAGCAGCACCAGCATCACGTCGATGTAGGGCACCACGTTCATCTCGGCGACGGGCTTGCGTTTGTGGCGAACTCGGGCCATGGGCTTCTACCTGATTACTCTTCGCTGGTGTGCACTTTGCGGTGCAGGATCGCCTGGAACTCGTCGGCGAAGGTGTAGTAACGGCCGATCAGTATTTCACTGCGCGCGGCGAAACGGTTGTAGGCAATGACAGCCGGGATTGCCGCGAACAGGCCGATGGCGGTAGCGATCAGTGCTTCGGCAATGCCCGGTGCAACGGTGGCCAGGGTGGCCTGCTGTGCGCTGGCCAGGCCGCGGAAGGAGTTCATGATGCCCCACACGGTGCCGAACAGGCCGATGTACGGGCTGGTCGAACCAACGGTGGCCAGGAACGGCAAGCTCTGCTCGAGTTTTTCTTCCTCGCGCGAGATGGCCACACGCATGGCACGACCAACACCTTCCATGACAGCGTCCGGGTCGACACCCGGCTGCTGGCGCAGGCGCGAGAACTCCTTGAAACCGGCACGGAACACCTGCTCCACGCCGGAGTCCGGGTCTGGGTTGCTGCCTGCCTGGCGGTACAGCTTGGACAGGTCGATGCCTGACCAGAAACGCTCTTCGAAGGCATCCAGCGCACGACGACCGGCGCGCAGCATGGTGCTGCGCTGGAAGATCATGATCCATGAGGTGACCGAGGCGGCCACCAGGGTCAGCATTACCAGCTGTACCACCACGCTGGCATTGCTGACCAGACTCCACATGGAGGTATGGTCGACGACGTTAGCTTCCACGCTTATTCTCCTGCATTCGATTGATTACCCGAGCCGTCCGCCGCAAAGGCGTCGCGCAGCTGGGGGGGTAGGGCTCGGGGTTTGAAAGTGTCGGCGCGCACGGCAGCCACCAGGAACTGCCCTTCGCAAAGCAGCGTTTCATCCTTTTCCCGCCAGACCTGCTGTACGAAACGCAAGCTGGCGCGATTGAGTTCAAGTACTTGCGCGGTCACCCGCAATTCGTCATCCAGCCGCGCCGGCGCGTGATAGCGCGCTTCGCTGGAATGGACCACGAACAGCAGGTTGTCTTCAGCCAGCTGCGACTGGGAAAAGCCCAGGTGCCGCAGGCGTTCGGTGCGCGCGCGCTCCATGAATTTCAGGTAGTTGACGTAATACACCACGCCGCCCGCATCGGTATCTTCGTAATAGACGCGACACCGGTGTGCGAACGGTTCGAGCTGATTTTGCGCGCGCATACTCTAGTGCTTACTCCTCAGCTTGCCAATCCGCTGTGGCAACTGTTTTTTCTTCATTAATGTCTTATTGCCAGCGCACCCAGGGCATGCCAGCGGTAGGACCACGAAAAGTCGCTTTTGATCTGTCATTCATCGCCTGGCTCGGAAAAATCGCCCCCCTCCCCCAAGCGCCCGGGAATATTCAGCCCAAAGTGCAGGTAGGCATGCCGGGTGACCACGCGGCCGCGTGGCGTGCGCATGATGTAGCCCTGCTGAATCAGGTACGGCTCAAGCACATCTTCGATGGTATGACGCTCTTCGCTGATGGCTGCAGCCAGGTTGTCCACGCCCACCGGGCCGCCGTCGAACTTCTCGATCATGGTCAGCAACAGGCGACGGTCCGAATGGTCGAAACCACGCTCGTCGACATCCAGCAGGTTCAGCGCCATGTCAGCCACGGCCTTGGTGATCTGGCCCTTGCCGCGCACCTCGGCGTAGTCACGCACGCGGCGCAGCAGGCGGTTGGCGATGCGCGGCGTGCCACGGGCACGACGGGCGATCTCGTAGGCCCCCTGGTCTTCGATGGCCAGGCCAAGGATGTTGGCCGAGCGGCTGACAATGGTGCTCAGATCCTTGTCGTTGTAGAACTCCAGGCGCTGCACGATACCGAAGCGGTCACGCAGCGGGTTGGTCAGCATGCCGGCACGGGTAGTAGCCCCCACCAGGGTGAAGGGTGGCAGATCGAGCTTGATAGAACGGGCTGCCGGGCCTTCGCCGATCATGATGTCGAGCTGGAAGTCCTCCATGGCCGGGTAAAGCACTTCTTCGACCACAGGCGACAGCCGGTGGATTTCGTCGATGAACAGCACGTCGTGCGGCTCGAGGTTGGTCAGCATCGCTGCCAGGTCGCCGGGGCGCTCGAGAATCGGCCCCGAAGTGCTCTTCACCGACACGCCCATTTCATGGGCGATGATGTTGGCCAGGGTGGTCTTGCCCAGGCCGGGCGGGCCGAAGATCAGCGTGTGGTCAAGCGATTCGCCGCGGCCGCGGGCGGCCTGGATGAACAGCGCCATCTGCTCGCGCACCACCGGCTGGCCAATGTACTCGTCCAGGCTCAGCGGGCGAATCGCACGGTCCTGGACTTCTTCGCGGTCGCGGCCACTGGCGGCGATCAGGCGGTCGGCTTCGATCACTTGGAAATCATCCCTTTCAGGCTGCGGCGGATCAGCTCTTCACTGCTCAGGCCGGCCTTGTCCTTGATCGCGGCAATTGCCTTGCTGGCTTCCTGCGGCTTGTAGCCCAGCGAGACCAAGGCACTGACTGCATCGGCCTCGGCACTGGACTCGCTGGCAACCGGCAAAGGCCCATCGGACACCAGGGTGAACATGGCCGGCGAGGTTTCCCAGGCCTTGAAACGGTCCTTGAGCTCGACCAGCAAGCGCTCGGCGGTTTTCTTGCCGACGCCCGGCACGCGCACCAGGGCTGAGGTGTCCTGGGCCTGTACGCAGCGCACCAGTTCATCCACTTCCAGCCCGGACATCAGCGCCAGGGCCAGCTTAGGCCCTACGCCGTTCAGACGGATCAGCTCGCGGAACAGCTCGCGCTCACGTTTTTCGGCAAAGCCGTAGAGCAAGTGGGCATCTTCGCGCACGACCAGGTGGGTATGCACCGTGACGGTTTCACCCACTTTGGGCAGACGGTACAGCGTGGTCATGGGAACTTCCAGTTCGTAACCCACGCCGTTGACGTCGATAATCAGGTGAGGCGGTTGTTTTTCCGCCAGGGTGCCGCGCAAACGTCCAATCACGTTCCGATCCTTCCTCTCGGGGAGCCGGTCAAAGACCGCTCAACCCTATCAGCAAATGCAGCAGGTGAATGCATCACCCGAACAAAATGTGTATCAGCGCATGAAGCGCTTACAGACGCAAGCGCCCGCCGCGTCGCCGCGCTGTGCTCAAGCCATGCGGCACCAGGCTGGAGCGGGTGTGGGCGTGGCACAGGGCGATGGCCAGGGCATCGGAAGCGTCGATCTGCGGTTTTTGCGTCAATTTCAGCAGGTGCATGACCATCATCATCACCTGCTCCTTGTTGGCCCCCCCCGTGCCGGCCACGGCCTGCTTGACCTGGGTGGCGCTGTACTCGGCGATCTCCAGGCCGGCCTCGGCGGCGGCGACGATAGCCGCGCCACGTGCCTGGCCAAGCTTGAGCGCCGAATCGGCGTTGCGGGCCATGAACACCCGTTCGATGCCCATGGTCACCGGGCCGTGCTGAGCAATGATTTCACTGACACCACGAAAAACAATCTGCAGCCGCTCGTGCAGCTCACCGCTGCCGGTGCGGATGCAGCCCGACGCCACGTACTCGCAACCACGGGCGGTCTGGCGTACCACGCCATAGCCGGTGATGCGCGAGCCGGGGTCGATACCTAGAATCAGAGTCATAAAGCCCGTCGAAAAAATGATGCATCTCTACAAACTGCGCCGGCCCTTTCGCGGGTAAACCCGCTCCTACAGGTACTGCACCACATTTGAAATGGGCGCAATACCTGTAGGAGCGGGTTTACCCGCGAAAGGGCCGGCACAGGCGCTATCAAACGCTCAGAGTTGGCACAAAATGCCAAATCACCTTAGCCGAGGTTTTCCATGATCTCATCGGAAATCTGGGCGTTGGAGTAAACGTTCTGCACGTCATCCAGGTCTTCGAGCATGTCGATCAGCTTGAGCACCTTTTCGGCACCGTCCTGGTCGAGTTCGGCGCTGGTGGTCGGCTGCATGACGATTTCCGCGTCAGCGGCCTTGAAGCCAGCCTCTTCCAAGGCATTACGCACGGCATAGAAGCTGTTGAACGAGGTGAACACGTCGAAGGAGCCGTCGTCGTTGGCGACCACGTCGTCGGCATCGGCTTCCATTGCCGCTTCCATCAACGCGTCCTCTTCCACGCCCGGGGCAAAGCTGATCTGGCCTTTGCGCTCGAACAGGTAGGCCACAGAACCGTCAGTACCCAGGTTGCCGCCACACTTGGTGAAGGCATGGCGCACGGCCGCGGCGGTACGGTTGCGGTTGTCGGTCATGGCTTCGACCATGATCGCCACGCCACCCGGGCCGTAACCTTCGTAGCTAAGCTCTTCGACATTGTCGCTTTCATTGGTGCCAGCACCACGGGCCACGGCACGATCGATGATGTCGCGGCTCATGTTGGCGCCCAACGCCTTGTCCAGCGCCAGGCGAAGGCGCGGGTTGGATGCCGGATCAGGGCCACCCTGCTTGGCAGCGACCGTCAGTTCGCGGATCCACTTGGTGAAGACCTTGCCCCTCTTGGCATCCTGGCGCTCTTTGCGGTGCTTGATGTTCGCCCACTTGGAATGACCAGCCATAACGACTCCGAATCCTTTGAATCACAAACAGCCCCGCCCCATGACGGGGCGGGACGGGAAAATACCTGCGTCGAAACGCAAAGGCGCATCCATGTGGATGCGCCCGGGGACTGCTTACTCGACCTTGGTCTGTTCGCGCAGTCGGATGTGCAGCTCGCGCAGGGCCTTGGCGTCGACCATGCCAGGGGCCTGGGTCATGACGCATGCGGCGCTCTGGGTTTTCGGGAACGCGATCACTTCACGGATCGACTGAGCGCCGGTCATCAGCATGACCAGACGGTCCAGACCGAACGCCAGGCCACCGTGAGGCGGTGCCCCGAACTTCAGAGCGTCGAGCAGGAAGCCAAACTTCTCTTCCTGTTCTTCTGCCTCGATACCCAACAGACGGAATACCGCCTGTTGCATCTCTTTACGGTGGATACGGATCGAACCGCCACCCAGCTCGGTACCGTTCAGCACCATGTCGTAGGCACGGGACAGGGCAGTGGCCGGGTTGGCCTCGAGCTCCTCCGGGGTGCACTTCGGCGCGGTGAACGGGTGGTGCAATGCAGTGAAGCTGCCGTCTTCGTTCTCTTCGAACATTGGGAAGTCGACGACCCACATCGGCGCCCACTCGCAGGTCAGCAGCTCGAAGTCGTGACCCAGACGAATACGCAGCGCACCCAGGGCTTCGCTGACCACCTTGAACTTGTCGGCACCGAAGAACACGATGTCACCGTCTACGGCGCCAACGCGATCGAGGATGTTGTTGAGGTTGGCCTCAGGGATGTTCTTGACGATCGGCGACTGCAGGCCTTCGACGCCCTTGGCGCGCTCGTTGACCTTGATGTAGGCCAGCCCCTTGGCACCGTAGATACCGACGAACTTGGTGTACTCGTCGATTTTGCTGCGCGGCATGCTGGCACCACCTGGCAGACGCAGGGCGGTAACGCGGCACTTCGGATCGTTGGCCGGGCCGGCGAACACCTTGAAGTCGACATCCTTCAGCTGGTCGGCAACGTCAACCAGCTCCAGCGGAATACGCAGGTCTGGCTTGTCGGAGCCGTAGCGGCGCATGGCCTCTTCGAAGGTCATGTGCGGGAATTCGCCGAATTCCAGGTCGAGCACTTCCTTGAACAGCTTGCGGATCATGCTTTCGGTCAGGCCCATGATCTCGCTTTCATCGAGGAAACTGGTCTCGATGTCGATCTGGGTGAATTCCGGCTGACGGTCGGCACGCAGGTCTTCGTCACGGAAGCACTTGGCGATCTGGTAGTAACGGTCGAAGCCAGCGACCATCAGCAGCTGCTTGAACAGCTGTGGCGATTGCGGCAGGGCGAAGAAGCTACCGGCGTGGGTACGGCTTGGCACCAGGTAGTCGCGCGCGCCTTCCGGCGTGGCTCGGGTGAGGATCGGGGTTTCGACGTCGAGGAAGCCGTTTTCGTCGAGGAAGCGACGGATGCTGCTGGTGATGCGCGAGCGCAGGCGCAGCTTGTCGGCCATTTCCGGGCGACGCAGATCGATGAAGCGGTAACGCAGGCGGGTTTCCTCGCCGACGTCGGAGTATTCGTTCAGGGGGAACGGCGGGGTTTCCGCTTCGTTGAGCACGTTCAGCTGGTAGCCGAGGATCTCGATGGCACCGGATGCCATGTTGGCATTCACTGCACCTTCAGGACGCTTGCGGACCTTGCCGGTGATCTGCACGACGTATTCGCTGCGCACACGGTCGGCGGCAGCGAAGGTTTCGGCGCGATCCGGGTCGAACACGACCTGGGCCATGCCTTCGCGGTCACGGATGTCGAGGAAGATCACCCCGCCGTGGTCGCGGCGACGATGGACCCAGCCGCAAAGGGTGACTTCCTGGCCGTCCAGGCTCTCGTTCAGTTGGCCGCAATAATGGCTGCGCATCATGATGGTGGTTTCGCTTCTCGTGATTCGTGTATTCGGTGGAGGCCTTGGCCGCCCGGAGGGCTAATACTGCAAGACCCGGTCACAGCATTCAACTCAGTCGGCCTTGTCGCCGCCTGCCAGATTCTTTTTCGCCCCGGTCTTGAAGTCGGTTTCGTACCAACCGTTACCGCTCAGGCGAAAGCCTGGCACCGACAGCAGCTTTTTCAGTGCCGGCGCCTGACAGGCCGGGCAATCGGTCAGCGGCGCGGCGCTGATCTTCTGCAGCACTTCCATGCGGTGCTCGCAGGACGCACATTGATAGTCATAAAGGGGCATGGGTGTCTCTCGTCAACCATAACGCTGGCTGCCGGGGGGCAGCAAAAAGCGGGATTATATATGGTTAGCAAGCACTGCGCAGCCCGCCTGGCGATCAGCGCACACTTGGCGGGTCCTGCAGCCACGCCACGCAGATTACCCGGATCAGCCCGCTGAAGTTGCGCACTCCGCCCTGGCGCAGGTGCACTTCACGGTCCACGTAGGACAACACCGCACTGACCGAACAACGGTTGGCGGCAGCGATGCGCTCAAGGATACCCCAGTAGACAGCCTCCAGGCGCAAACAGGTAGAAAAGCCGTTGAGCCGCACCGAACGTGACACCGGCTGCGTCTGCAACATGTCGAAGTCCGCCTTGAACGGGTCGATGCACTGTTTTCCTGGCCAGCTGCCCTGGCCAGCCATACGTTTGCTCGCTTGCATCATGCGCCACACTTCCTCGTCACAGGTACCAGGTGGCCTATGAAGCGCTGACGGGCGAGCTTAAAGCAGCGGCAAAATGTTCCTTCGCAAATACCGGATTGCCAGGCGGAGCCTGTGGGAGCGGCCTTGCGTCGCGAAAGGGCCGCGCAGCGGCCCCAGGATCTCGGCATCATGCATAGATTGCTGGGGCCGCTTTGCGGCCCTATCGCGACACAAGGCCGCTCCCACAGGGGTTACTCAGGCCTCGTGGCAGAGGTGCCCGTCGACCAAGGTATAACGCACTGCACCTGGCAGGCGGCTGCCGATGAATGGTGGGCACCGGCTGCGCCGGTGTTCGCGGGCGTGCCCGCTCCCACAGAGGTTGCGCAAGCTTTCCGCCTTGAGCAACGGTTACTTGCCGTCGAGCAGTACCCGCAGCATCCAGGCGGTTTTCTCGTGTACCTGCATGCGCTGTGTCAGCAGGTCGGCGGTCGGCTCGTCACTAACCTTGTCCACCACAGGGAAAATGCTGCGCGCAGTGCGTACCACGGCCTCCTGCCCCTGAACCAACTGACGGATCATCTCGTCTGCCGGGGGGACGCCTTCCTCCTCCTTGATCGACGAGTGCCGTGCATAAAATGCATACGAACCCGGTGCCGGGAAGCCCAAGGCACGGATGCGCTCGGCGATCGAATCGACTGCCAGCGCCAGTTCGTTGTACTGCTCTTCGAACATCAGGTGCAGGGTGCGGAACGACGGGCCGGTGACGTTCCAGTGAAAGTTATGGGTTTTCAGATACAGCACGTAGGTATCCGACAACAGGCGGGACAGCCCATCGACGATGGACTTGCGATCTTCTTCACTGATACCGATATCGATTGCCATGAAGCTCCCCTTTCCATAAGGCTTGAGACTCAAGCGGGCGCCGACCACTGTAGCAACACTTGTCGCATCCCGCATGTGACATGGCGCAATACATCGCCACTGGGCGGCCCGCGGTTTGAGTAGGCTGTGGCTTTACTGTTAAATAGGCACTGTGCCACCCGTGCGGACTGTCATTGCCGGGTGCATAGGCTGGCCTGCCACGTGTTCGCGCTCTATATCTCATGCGCACCGTGCTGCCAGCTCTTCCTGTGATCGGCCTTATCAACAGTGAGCCAACCCCATGTTCAAGATCGTCCATCTGGTGACGGGCGTCGCAGCTTTGCTGCTATCGCTCATACCCAGCCTGAAAACCGATGCGACACCCTTCCTGCAGCAACCCGACGCGGTCTACCTGGCCCTTCTCGGCCTGCTCAATCTGGTGCTGGCCCCGGTCGTGCCGCTGTATCATCGCGGCGCGCGGCAACAACTGCAGCACCTGGCCTGCGCCCTGCTGGTGGTCGCCGTCGTGCTGCAGACCCTGACGCTACTGGCCCGCCCGGAAATGGGCAACCTGGCAGCCCTGGTGTGTGCGGCGCTGGCCGTGGCCCTGCATCTGGCCGTGGGCTTTGCCCGCAGCCCGCGCAAGGCACGCGGCAGTCAACACGTGGCACAAGATGCCGGCAACCGTGATACCGGCACCGTCAAATGGTTCAACACATCGAAAGGCTTTGGTTTTATCTCCCGAGACTCGGGTGATGACATTTTCGTGCACTTTCGGGCCATCCGCGGCGAGGGCCACCGCATTCTGGTCGAAGGCCAGCGCGTGGAGTTTTCGGTGATGCACCGCGACAAGGGCCTGCAGGCCGAAGACGTGGTTGCAGTAACCCGCCGCTGACCAACGGCTGACCGGCCGACGCTATCAACGGCAAGCCAACGCCCACAAGGGCCGTGCTGCACCTGAAGGCAGCATCACACCTGTGGGGGCTGGCTTGCCGGCGATAGCAGCCGGGAACAACTCAATAATGAGGAGGCGGGGCCTCTTCCCCTTCGCTGCCATACTGGCCAACCATCTCTTCATGGCGCCTGATCAGCTCGGCCATCTGCAATTGCAGCCGCTCGATCACACGCGCTTGCTCCACCACCACGTCATTCAGCGCCTGGATAGCGTCATCCTGAAACGCCTGACGGGTTTCCAGTTCGACCATCCGCATTTCCAGTGTCATCTCAGGCCTCTTGGTAACCAGCAAGTTGTAGCCCGCGCAGGCGCAGGCGAACGGCTTGCAGTTGATCATCGGTGTAGCCCACAGGCGCACACTTGCCCCATACCGGTGCCGGCCACGCGGCGTCGTCGCGCTGGCGCACGATCACATGCATGTGCAACTGGCTGACCACGTTGCCCAAGGTAGCCACGTTCATCTTGTCGGCCCCATAGCTGGCCTTCAGCGCTTCTGCCAACAAGGTGGTTTCCTGCCACAACTGCTGTTGCTCTGCCGCATCCAGCTCGAACAGCTCACTGACACCAGCGCGCTTGGGCACCAGAATGAACCATGGGTAATTGGCATCCTTGCTCAGCAGCAACTGGCACAGCGAAAACTCTCCCAACACCAGCGAATCCTGCTGCAAACGCGAATCGAGGACGAACACGGCATATCTCCTTCAGGCAATACCATCCCGCTTCAGGCGGAAAACAGGCCAGCAAGGATACCTTGCACACTCCCGGTAACACAGCGCTACTTTTCGCACCAAAATGAGGCCACCTGCCCGCCCTCCCCACACTGACCACCCCACAAACGACGCCGGATGAACAAGTTGCGGTAACACCTTGACTCTAATGGCAGGTTTTTAAATTTTAATGATTCTCGATCCCAAAAATCACTCACGCCGCCTTCGTCCCGCATTTACGGCACTTTCCGACCCTCGGTAGCAGGTTTTGTGAAAATTTCATGAACTGTTGCGAATTTTGAGCACGCTTGTTGCATTCCCTTCACGCCAAGTCGGCACGACACCTGCAGTGGCAGCTGTACGCGACAAATAACAACAGCGACATGGGTTACCAGGGAGTTTCCTCATCCGGAATCGGCAGTTACCGATTCATTACGGTGACAGGAACAGCGCTGAGGTTATACGGCCCCTGAACCGGGGCGTGATTTGCGACATGGAAATACTTAAAAGCGACACGGTGAAAAAGTTCCGCAAAGAGTGCTTATAGCCATATCGCCAACAACAGTCTGCGTGCTATACATTTTCGCCGACATAACAAGAAAGAGCTGCCCCATATAACTAAAAGACTTGGACGCAGCGGTACTCTTCCTAAAAACCAAAGGAGCAAATCACGATGCGCGTGATGAAGTGGAGCATGATCGCCCTGGCCGTTTCGGCAGGGACCTCGCAGTTGGCAATGGCCTCGGCACAGGACGAGTCCAAAGGTTTCATCGAAGACAGCAAGCTGAGCGTCAAGACCCGCATGCTGTATTTCAGCCGTGACTTCCGCAACAACGAAGGCGGTCAGAGCCGTCGCGAAGAAACCGGCCTGGGCTTCGTCGGCACCTTCGAGTCCGGCTTCACCCAAGGCACCGTGGGTGTAGGTGTCGACGCCATCGGCATGCTCGGCCTGAAACTGGACAGCGGCAAGGGCCGTGCCGGTACCGGCCTGTTCCCGACCGGTTCCGACGGCCGTTCGCAGGATGACTACTCCAAGGGCGGCGGCGCGGTCAAATTCCGCATCTCCGACACCGTGCTGAAAGTGGGTGACCAGTTCACCGCGCTGCCGGTCTTCGCCACCGATGACAGCCGCCTGCTGCCAGAAATCGCCCAGGGCACCCTGATCACCAGCAACGAGATCGAAGGGCTGACCCTGCACGCTGGTCACTTCACCAGCCTGACTGCCCAGGAACAAACCAACCGCGACAGCTTCGGCCTGAAGGAAGCCAACGTGGTCGGCGGCACCTACGCCTTCACCGACAACCTCAGCACCAGCCTGTACTACTCGAAGGTTGAAGACTACTGGCGCAAATACTACGCCAACGTCAACTGGGCGCTGCCAATCTCCGACAATCAAGGCCTGGTGTTCGACTTCAACATCTATGACACCAAGAGCGAAGGCTCTGCCGAGTACCGCGCATTCGATGGCGAGAAGCTGGACAACCGCGCGTTCAGCCTGTCGGGCGCCTACAACATCGGCGCTCACACCTTCACCCTGGCCTACCAGAAAGTCACCGGTGACGGCGACTATGGCTATGGTATCGACGGTGGCGGCACCATCTTCCTGGCCAACTCCGTGGCCCGCTCCGACTTCAACGCCGAAGACGAGAAATCCTGGCAGGCTCGCTACGACCTGAACTTTGCCGAATACGGCATTCCAGGCCTGACCTTCATGACCCGTTATGTACGCGGTTCCGACGCCAACGTCGCCGGCACCACCAACGGCAAAGAATGGGAACGCGACGTCGACATCAAGTACGTGCTGCAGGAAGGCCCGGCGAAAGACCTGAGCTTCCGCGTGCGTCAAGCCACCTACCGTTCTTCCGATGGTGTCTACTACGATTCCCCATCGATCGACGAACTGCGCCTGATCGTGGAGTACCCGCTGAGCATCCTGTAAGCCTGGCTTGCAGTGCCCCGCACCTGAAAAAGCCCGGCAAATACGCCGGGCTTTTTCTTGGCTGACAAGTGTCACGCCCTGGGGCATCCTGTACGCCTTCGTTTCCCCCCCGTACAATGCGGGGCTATTTCAACGTCTTAGGCAATCGACACGGCTAACCATGCGCACCAGTCAATATTTGCTCGCCACCCAGAAAGAAACCCCTGCCGACGCAGTGGTCATCAGCCATCAGCTCATGCTGCGTGCCGGCATGATCCGCAAACTGGCCTCCGGCCTGTACACCTGGCTGCCGATGGGCTTGCGGGTAATGCGCAAGGTCGAAGCCGTGGTGCGTGAGGAAATGAACGCCGCCGGCGCCCTGGAGGTGCTGATGCCGAGCATCCAGCCCGCCGAGCTGTGGCAGGAATCCGGTCGCTGGGAGCAATACGGCCCTGAGCTGCTGCGCCTGAAAGACCGCCACCAGCGTGACTTCTGCGTCGGTCCTACCCACGAAGAAGTGATCACCGACCTGGCCCGTAACGAGCTGTCCAGCTATAAACAGCTGCCGCTCAACCTGTACCAGATCCAGACCAAGTTCCGTGACGAAATCCGCCCGCGCTTCGGCCTGATGCGTGGCCGCGAGTTCATCATGAAGGACGCCTACTCGTTCCATGCCGACCAGGCTTCCCTGCAGGAAACCTACGACCGCATGCACCAGGCGTACAGCAATGTGTTCACCCGCCTGGGCCTGGACTTCCGCCCTGTGCAGGCCGATACCGGCTCGATCGGTGGCAGCTACTCGCACGAGTTCCACGTGCTGGCCGAGTCCGGCGAAGACGACGTGATCTTCAGCGACAGCTCCGACTATGCCGCCAACATCGAGAAAGCCGAGGCTATCCCGCGTGAAACCGTGCGCCCTGCCCCTACCGAGGAGCTACGCCTGGTCGACACCCCGAACGCCAAGACCATCGCCCAGTTGGTGGAAAACCACGGCCTGCCGATCGAAAAGACCGTCAAGACCCTGATCGTACGCGGTGCCGAAGAGGGCAAGCTGATTGCCCTGATCGTCCGTGGCGACCACGAACTGAACGAAATCAAGGCCACCAAGCTGGAACAGGTTGCCGACCCGCTGGTCATGGCCACCGAAGCCGAACTGCGCGACGCCATTGGCGCCGGCGCCGGCTCGCTCGGCCCGCTCAACCTGCCACTGGAAATCATCATCGACCGCTCGGTTGCCCTGATGAGCGACTTCGGCATTGGCGCCAACATCGACGACAAGCACTACTTCGGCGTCAACTGGGAACGCGACCTGCCGGTGCCACAGGTTGCCGACCTGCGTAACGTGGTCGAAGGCGACCCAAGCCCGGACGGCCAGGGCACCCTGGTGATCAAGCGCGGCATCGAAGTGGGCCACATCTTCCAGCTGGGTACCAAGTACAGCGAGGCATTGAAATGCCAGGTACTGGGCGAGAACGGTAAGCCGGTGGTTCTGTCGATGGGCTGCTACGGCATCGGCGTTTCCCGCGTGGTCGCCGCGGCCATCGAGCAGAGCTATGACGACAAGGGCATCATCTGGAACGACGCCCTGGCCCCGTTCCAGATCGCTCTGGTACCGCTGCGCTATGAAACCGAGGTGGTCCGTGAGGCAACCGACAAGCTGTACGCCGAACTGACTGCTGCCGGCTTCGAAGTGCTGCTGGACGACCGCGACAAGAAGACCAGCCCAGGCATCAAGTTTGCCGACATGGAGCTGATTGGCATCCCACACCGCATCGTCGTCAGCGATCGCGGCCTGGCCGAAGGCAACCTGGAGTACAAGCACCGCACCGAGCAGGACGCCCAGGCGTTGCCGCTCAATGAAGTGCTGGCCTTCCTGCAGGCCCGCGTTCGCCGCTGATAACCAATGCACGAGTGATCATGTACAAGCGAAGTACCTTTACCCTTGGGGGCGCCGCACTGTGCGGCGCCCTGCTCGTCAGCGGCTGCGCCAACCAGATGTCCCAGCGCAGCGACCATGAGGAGCGCGTCGAGCGCAAACTGCTCGAGCACACCCTGCAGATCGATGTCGGCGAGCCGAAGGTGATGGAGCTTCCGCAGCGACGTGTGCGCGTGCATGAGCAAAAGCGCTTCGAAGTGACCGAATTCGAAGTGACCCGTCGCTATGACCGCTACACGCCTTACCAACCCTGGCGGGAGATCTACGAGATCCCGCTGGGTGCAGTGGCCGTGGTGGCGGGTGTCGGCGCCAATGTGGTCAACGTCTTCGCCTTGGGCAACCTGCCGCAAAGTATCACCCACGACTGGCTCAGCTATGGCGTGGATGGGCTCAATCCGTTCATGAACGTGCCATCCAACGGCCGCGCCCAGCAGAACCTGGCCGGGATCAGCGAAGTGCAGAAAGGCCAGCGAGAGGAATCCACCAGCCTGCCCTGGAGCGAGCGCCTGGTCGAGGTCAAGGCCGGCAAGATGACCCACGAGCTGACCACGGACCGCAACGGCGTGCTGCGCCTGAACCTGCTCGACAGCCCGTTCTCCGAGCAAAACCTCAACCACGTCGGCACCCTGCACCTGCAAGTACTTGACGAGGACAATGCGGTACGAGGCGATGCCAGCCTGTTGGTCAGCGCTACCCTGCGCAATAAGCTGCTCGAAGCCCATGAGCTGATCTTCGATGACCTCGAAGACGATGATGTCGGCCAGTGGGTGCACCGGGTCAAGCGCCTGTCCGAACTGGGCCTTGAAGAGGAAGCCAGTGAAATGGAACAGAGCCTGATCGAGCTGACCCGCAACGATCCGGAGCTGCAACAGGAGTTCCTGCAGTCGCTGACCAAGGCCACTGGCCGGTTGGTGGCGGATCCAGGCGTGCATTAATAGAAGGGGCTGCATTGCAGCCCCTTTCATTTAGGCGGGAACAGCTCCAGCTGTTCATGTGCGCCCCGCAAGTCACGCAACCTCACCCCTACCCCTAGCAAGCGTACCGGCTTGCCGCCACGGGCGAACGCCTGCCCCAGCAATTGCCGATAACTCTCCAGGTCCCGGCCGGCCCCGGCTTGCTCCATGGTGGTCTGGCTGAAGTCATGGAACTTGACCTTGACGAACGGCTTGTCTGGCCGGTAACTGCTGTCCATTCGAGCGATGCGTTCGTTCAGGCTAGCCAGCAGATCTGGCAGCCGCGCCAAGCAACTGGCCAGGTCTGGCAGGTCGGTGTCGTAGGTATTTTCCACACTCACCGACTGGCGTCGGCTGTCGTTATGCACTGCACGCTCATCGATCCCCCGCGCCAACCCCCACAACCGCTCGCCAAAACTGCCGAACTCGCGCACCAATGCCAGCCGTGACCACTCACGCAAATGCAGGCAGGTTTCGATGCCCAGCCGCGTCAGTTTGTCGGCCGTCACCTTACCCACCCCATGCAACCTGGCCACCGGCAAGGCTGCAACGAACGTTTCCACTTCATTTGGGGTAATCACGAACAGCCCGTTGGGTTTGCGCCAGTCACTGGCGATCTTGGCCAGAAACTTGTTAGGCGCCACGCCAGCCGACACGGTGATATGCAGGGTGCGGGCAACACGCCGGCGTATATCCTCGGCAATGCGCGTGGCGCTGCCCGAATACCACTGGCTGTCGCTGACATCCAGATAGGCTTCGTCCAAGGACAAAGGCTCGATGAGCTCTGTGTAGTCGCGAAAGATCGTGTGGATTTCCCGCGAGGCCTCACGGTAGGCCTCGAAGCGCGGCTTGACGATCAACAGATCGGGGCAGAGCTTCAGCGCATGCCGCGATGACATGGCCGAGCGCACGCCATAGGCACGCGCTTCATAGTTGCAGGTGGCGATTACCCCGCGATGGTCGGGCGAGCCCCCCACCGCCATGGGGCGACCGGCCAGGCGCGGGTCATCACGCATCTCGATCGCAGCGTAGAAACAATCGCAGTCGACGTGGATGATCTTGCGCAAGGACATGGACGACCGTCAGCACTGTAAATTCATACAGATAGTATCGCATGCGCCCTCCTCTGAAACAGCTCACCTGCTTTGCTACACGATAATCGGCCTGAAAGCCCCGCCGTGACTGAGCTGTACACTGTTATGAAGCGCTAAGGGTTTGAACAAAAAAGGTTTTTCCAAAACAATTGCTTGACATCAGTGCGTAAATCCGTAGAATTCGATCTCACAGGCGCGGGATGGAGCAGCCTGGTAGCTCGTCGGGCTCATAACCCGAAGGTCGTCGGTTCAAATCCGGCTCCCGCAACCAGATTCGAGAAAAGGCCACTGTTAACGCAGTGGCCTTTTTCTTTGCCCGTTAAAAAGCTTTTCCGAAAAAGCCTCGAAAAATCAAAGCCTAGCGCTTGACATATAAACTACACGCTGTAGAATCCGCCCCACTGACGCGGGATGGAGCAGCCTGGTAGCTCGTCGGGCTCATAACCCGAAGGTCGTCGGTTCAAATCCGGCTCCCGCAACCAGATTCAAGAAAAGGCCACTGTTAACACAGTGGCCTTTTTCTTTGCCTGCTGATAAGCATTTGCGAAAAAACGTCGAAAAATCAAAGCCTAGCGCTTGACATACAAACCACACGCTGTAGAATCCGCCCCACTGACGCGGGATGGAGCAGCCTGGTAGCTCGTCGGGCTCATAACCCGAAGGTCGTCGGTTCAAATCCGGCTCCCGCAACCATATTCGTCAGAACAAACCCCGCCTGTGTAAAAGCAGCGCGGGGTTTGTTGCTTTATACCTCCCTGATTTTCGTCGCCTCGATTTTCCCTCCCCTCATGCCAACCCGCAGGCTTGAGATGTCGTGCCCAGGATGAACTATCTTTAACCCTGCCAAGCCGCTGCAAACGCTTGAGGCCGGAGTAACATTGGATACGTTTTCTTAAGGGACTTTCACTTGGCCGCACCTTTCCTTCACCTCGCGCCGCATGCCCGGGGCAACTCATGACTTCGCACAATCCCGAACCGCCGGTGCCACTCGCTACGGCGCTACCCGGTGCTGTGCAGCGCCTGCCCCTACTCGAACGCCTGAGTCGCTACCGCCAGCCCATAGGCCTGATGGTGACCCTGTTACTGTTCACGATGGCCTTGATTGCCTGCCGCCACCTGCTGAGCGAGCTGGACATCTATGCCTTGCACGATGCCATGCTCAGCGTGCCCACCCAGTCATTGCTGGGCGCCTTGCTGGCAACGGTGATCGGCTTTGTGATCCTGCTGGGCTACGAGTGGTCGGCCAGCCGCTATGCGGGCGTGAAACTGCCAGCACGCAGCCTGGCACTGGGCGGCTTCAGCGCCTTTGCCATCGGCAACGCCATCGGCCTGTCGATGCTCTCTGGCGGCTCGGTTCGCTATCGCCTGTACGCACGGCAAGGGCTTGGTGCTGGCGAAGTCGCACGCATGACCGTGTTTGCCAGCCTGTCACTGGGCTGCGCGCTGCCGCCCCTGGCCGCCTTGGCGACATTGAGCAACCTGCCGGCGGCCTCGACAGCGCTCGGGTTGGCGCCCGGCCTGCTGGCAGCTGTTGCCAGCGCCGTGCTGGTGGTGTCTGCCTTACTGGTAATTGGCTTGTACCGCCGACGCCTGGCCGAGCAACCGGCGGCCAATAACCTGCTCGTTCAACTGGGGCGGCGCACACTTCGCCTGCCGGATGCACGCCTGGCGGCCCTGCAATTGCTGATAACCGCGCTGGATGTGGCGGCGGCGGCCACCGTGCTCTACCTGTTGCTGCCCGAAGCCCCTCCTTTCGGCGCGTTCGTGCTGGTGTACCTGCTGGCCTTGGCCGCGGGCGTGCTCAGCCACGTACCGGGCGGCGTCGGGGTGTTCGAAGCGATCCTGCTGGCGGCCTTTGCCGACCAGCTCGGTGCCGCACCGCTGGCGGCTGCCTTGCTGCTGTACCGGCTGATCTATGTGGTGCTGCCACTGCTGCTGGCCTGCGTGTTGCTGCTGGCCAATGAAGCCCGACGCCTGCTATTTGCGCAACAGGCCATCAAGGCCGCTTCAGGTCTGGCCGCACCGATCCTGTCGATTCTGGTGTTCCTGTCCGGCGTGGTGCTGCTTTTTTCCGGTGCCACGCCCGAGATAGATACGCGCCTGGAGCATATGGGTTTCCTGGTGCCACACCGGCTGATCGACGCCTCTCATTTCGGCGCCAGCCTGATCGGTGTGCTATGCCTGCTGCTGGCCCAAGGCCTACGCCGGCGCCTGTCCGCCGCCTGGCTACTGACCACCGTGCTGTTGCTGGTCGGCGCCCTGCTGTCGCTGTTGAAGGGCTTTGACTGGGAAGAGGCTTGCCTGCTGACCTTTACCGCCGCCCTGCTCGCGCTGTTCCGCCGCTCGTTCTATCGCCCCAGCCGACTGCTGGAGCTGCCCTTCTCGCCGGTTTTCCTGGTGGCCAGCGCCTGTACGGTGGGCGCATCAGTGTGGCTTCTGCTGTTCGCCTACCAGGATGTGCCTTACAGCCATCAGCTGTGGTGGCAGTTCACCCTCGATGCCGACGCGCCACGGGGCCTGCGCGCCGCCATGGGCAGTGCCTTGCTGCTGGCTGCCGTGGCACTGACGTGGCTGCTGCGCACAGCGCCGCCCGTGATCCACCTGCCCGATGAAGAAGAGCTGCAACGCGCCAGCCGCATCCTGCAGGCCTCCGACCAACCCGACGGCGGCTTGGCGCTGACTGGCGACAAGGCGTTGCTGTTCCACCCGCGTGGTAACGCGTTCCTCATGTACGCCCGGCGCGGCCGCAGCCTGGTGGCGCTGTACGACCCGATAGGCCCGGCCCAGGAACGCGCCGAGATGATCTGGCAGTTCCGCGACCTGTGCGACCTGCACCACGCACGCCCCGTGTTCTACCAGGTACGCGCGGAGAACCTGCCGTTCTACATGGACATCGGCCTGACCGCATTGAAGCTCGGTGAAGAAGCCCGGGTCGACTTGCGCCGCTTTGACCTTGAAGCCAAAGGCAAGGAGATGAAAGACCTGCGCTACACCTGGAACCGCGGCGGACGCGATGGCCTGAGCCTGGAGATCCATGAGCCCGGCCACGCCCCGTTGGCTGAGCTGAAGGAAATTTCCGACGCCTGGCTCGGCGGTAAAAACGTGCGCGAGAAAGGCTTCTCCCTGGGGCGCTTCAGCCCAGACTACCTGCAGCACTTCCGCATAGCCCTGATTCGCTTCCAGGGCCGCCCGGTAGCCTTCGCCAACTTGCTGGAAACCCATGGAAACGAGCTGGCCAGCCTCGACCTGATGCGTGCGCACCCCGAAGCGCCAAAGCTGACCATGGAGTTCATGATGATCGGCTTGATCCTGCACTACAAAAGCCATGACTACGGGCGTTTCAGCCTGGGCATGGTACCGCTGTCCGGCCTGCAACCAAGGCGCGGCGCCCCTTTGACCCAGCGCTTGGGTTCGCTGGTGTTCCGCCGCGGTGAACAGCTTTACAACTTCCAGGGGCTTCGACGCTTCAAGGACAAGTTCCAGCCGGACTGGGAACCCCGATACATGGCCGTGCCAGCCGGGCTTGACCCGCTGGTGGCACTGGCCGACACCGCCGCCCTGATTGCAGGCGGCCTGACTGGATTGGTGAAACGCTGATGACCCGACGCTTTTGGCTGTACCTGCTGGTTCCCCTGCTGCTGGCCGCCCTGGGTGGTGGGCTGGCCTTCTGGCTGTGGACGCGCCCGGCCCCCGAGGCGCGCCTGGAGCAAATGAGCATCAATGACACCAGCATCACCCGTGTTACCCCTGGCGTGCACCCCAAGGCCCGGGTGGCCATCGGCGTGCCACAAGACCAGGCACTGACGGGCAAGCAACTGCTCGACCTGAGCCAGGCCGGTGAAGCCCAGCTGGTGCAGGTGATTCTGCCGCCTGGCGACTGCAGCAAGCAGCAGCAGGCCATGGACCAGGCGCTGACCCAACTGCAGGAAAAACCGACCTTGGTCGCCGGCATCGGTCCCGGTGCCACCCAGGCCTGGCGCTGGCTGGCCAGCCAGAACGATGACAAGGCGCGGGCCATTTCCGTGGGCTTCACCCTCGAACAGCCTGACTGCCAGGCTCCGCTGCCCAAATCGGCTGCCCATGGCCACTGGAACGTCGCCTGGAACGACAACCCGGATGACGCCAGCGCCGCCTTCGTGCGCGACCAGGCCAACGCCGAAACCAGCATCAGCGACTACGACATCCACTTGCCACAAGTGCTCAAGGCGCAACTGACCCAAGCCCTGGTCGGCCGCGACGGTAACGCACTGGCCATCCCGGTGGTCGAAGTGCCGGCCGGGCAAACCACAGACACGGTTACCTTGTTCCTCTCTGGTGATGGCGGCTGGCGCGACCTGGACCGCGACGTGGCCGGGGAAATGGCCAAGCTGGGTTACCCGGTGGTGGGCATCGACACGCTGCGCTACTACTGGCAGCACAAGACCCCGGAACAAAGCGCCGCCGACCTTTCCGAGCTGATGCATCACTACCGGCAGAAGTGGGGTACCAAGCGCTTCGTATTGACCGGCTATTCGTTCGGCGCCGACGTGCTGCCGGCAATCTACAACCGCCTGCCCGTCGAGGACCAGCAGCGTATCGACGCGGTGGTGCTGCTAGCCTTTGCGCGCAGTGGCAGCTTCGAGATCGAGGTCGAGGGTTGGCTGGGCAAGGAAGGCCAGGAAGCGCCAACCGGGCCGGAAATGGCCAAGCTGCCAGCGTCCAAGGTCGTGTGCGTATATGGCGTCGAGGAAACCGACGAGAGCGGTTGCACGGAAAAGACGGCAGTGGGTGAACGCCTGAAACTGCCTGGTGGTCACCACTTCGACGAGAACTACCCGGCACTTGCCAAGCGGTTGATTGGCGAGATCGAGACGCGCCAAGGCAAGACCAGCGTAGCTGAGCAGAACTGACAAGGGTCAGGGCCGCTCTGCGGCCCGGACCCTTGCTGTGCAAACCCATTCAGATCTCGACCTGCGTCCCCAGTTCGATCACCCGGTTCAACGGCAGGTTGAAGAAGCGCAAGTTGCCGTTGGCATTTTTCAGCAGGAACGCGAACAGGTTGCCCCGCCAGCGCGACATCCCCTCCAGCCGTGACGCGATCACCGTCTCGCGGCTGAGGAAGTAGGTAGTGCGCATTGGCGTGAAGTCCAGGTCATCCAGATGACACAGCTTCAACGCGGCAGGCACGTCCGGCTCATCCATGAACCCAAAGTGCAGCAACACACGGAAGAATCCGTCGCCATAGGCTTCCACCTCGAAACGCTCATGTTCCGGTACCCGCGGCCGGTCTTCGCTGACCACAGTCAGCAGCACCACCTGGCTGTGCAACACCTGGTTGTGCAACATGTTGTGCAACAGCGCATGCGGCACGGCATCGGAGCGTGCCGTCAGAAACACCGCCGTACCCTCGACCCGGTGCGGTGGCTGAATGCGGATGCTGCTGATGAACAATGGCAATGGCAGGGCACCTTCATCGATGCGCTCGACCAGAATCTGCTTGCCGCGCTTCCAGGTGCTCATCAGCAGGTACAGCACACCACCGGCCAACACCGGGAAGGCACCGCCCTGAGCGATTTTCGGCACGTTGGCGGCGAAGAACAGCCCGTCGACAAGCAGGAAGCCGACCAGAATCGGCACTGCGAGCAGCGGCGGCCACTTCCATAGCAGCAGCATCACCGCTGACACCAGGACGGTGGTGATCAGCATGGTACCGGTCACCGCAACCCCGTAGGCAGCCGCCAGTGCGCCTGACGACTCGAAACCGATGACCAGCAACACCACGCCCACCATCAACGTCCAGTTCACCGCACCAATGTAGATCTGCCCCTGCTCGTCGCTTGAAGTGTGCTGAATGTGCATACGCGGGATATAGCCCAGCTGGATGGCCTGGCGTGTCAAGGAGAAGGCCCCGGAAATCACCGCCTGCGAAGCGATAACCGTGGCCATGGTGGCCAGCCCGACCAAGGGCAGCAGCGCCCAGCCCGGCGCCAGCAGGTAGAACGGGTTGCGCGCGGCCTCCGGGTTTTGCAGCAGCAATGCACCCTGGCCAAAGTAATTGAGCACCAGCGCCGGGAGCACCAGGATGAACCAGGCCCGGGCAATCGGCTTGCGGCCAAAGTGCCCCATGTCGGCGTACAGCGCCTCGGCCCCCGTCAGCGCCAGCACGACCGCGCCGAGAATGGCCACGCCGATGCCAGGGTGCACCACGAAGAAATTGACTGCCCAGACCGGGCTGAACGCCTTGAGTACTTCCGGGCTCTGCGAGATGCCATGCACACCTAGCGCGCCCAGCGCCAGGAACCAGGTAACCATGATAGGACCAAACAGCTTGCCGATCTTCTCGGTGCCGTGCCGCTGTACCAGGAACAGTGCCACCAGCACCACCAGCGAAATTGGCACCACCCAGTGGTCGATACCGTCGAAGGCCAGGCCCACGCCCTCCACCGCCGACAGCACCGACACCGCCGGGGTGATCATACTGTCGCCATAGAACAGCGAAGCGCCGATCAAGCCACAGATCACCATCAGTGTGCGCAGCCGCGGGTACGCCGCCGTGGCCCGCCGCGCCAGAGCGGTCAGCGCCATGGTGCCGCCCTCCCCCTGGTTATCGGCACGCAAGATGAACATCACATACTTGAATGACACCACCCACAACAACGACCAAAGGATCAGCGACAGGATCCCCAGCACGCCATCATGGTTGACCGACACCCCGTAGCCGCCGGTAAAGACTTCCTTGAGGGTATACAACGGGCTGGTGCCGATATCGCCATAAACTACCCCGACCGCCGCCACGAGCAGGCCCACCGACCGTGACGCACCCTGCTTCCCCTCGTGCCCGCCCTCAGCGTGACTGCTTGCCTGAACCATCGACCACTCCCGCAAACGGCCTTCACGGCCCTTGGTAATCAATCTGCCACCAGGCCCTGGAAGGTACCCCGGCGCAACGGCGCGAAGCATAGCGCAGCGTTCGTCGTATTTCTGCTGGTCAAGCGCCCTTGCGCTCGCTAGAATTGCGCACTTTTTGATCAGAGGCGCCAAAAGCGCCCGTCAAGTTCGCCCCCGATTCCGGCCGGGCGACCTGTATTCAATACCGAGGTTAGTCATGTCCACCACGCCCGCCACCCCCAAGGTAGGTTTCGTAAGCCTGGGTTGCCCAAAAGCCCTGGTCGACTCCGAGCGCATCCTGACCCAGCTGCGCATGGAAGGCTATGAAGTCGTACCCACCTACGAGGACGCCGACGTGGTGGTGGTCAACACCTGCGGCTTCATCGACAGCGCCAAGGCCGAATCGCTGGAAGTGATCGGCGAAGCCATCAAGGAAAACGGCAAGGTGATCGTCACCGGCTGCATGGGCGTCGAAGAAGGCAGCATCCGTGACGTGCACCCAAGCGTGCTGTCGGTCACTGGCCCGCAGCAGTACGAGCAGGTAGTCAACGCCGTTCACGAAGTGGTGCCGCCGCGTCAGGACCACAACCCGCTGATCGACCTGGTGCCGCCACAGGGCGTCAAGCTGACCCCGCGCCACTATGCCTACCTGAAGATCTCCGAAGGCTGCAACCACAGCTGCAGCTTCTGCATCATCCCGTCGATGCGCGGCAAGCTGGTCAGCCGCCCGGTGGGTGAAGTGCTGAGCGAGGCCGAGCGCCTGGTCAAGGCCGGGGTGAAGGAAATCCTTGTGATTTCCCAGGACACCAGCGCCTACGGCGTCGACGTCAAGTACAAGACCGACTTCTGGAACGGCCGCCCGGTGAAGACCCGCATGCTCGAGCTGTGCGAAGCACTGAGCAGCCTGGGCGCCTGGGTCCGCCTGCACTATGTGTACCCTTACCCGAACGTTGACGACGTGATCCCGCTGATGGCTGCCAGCAAGATCCTGCCGTACCTGGACATCCCGTTCCAGCACGCCAGCCCGAAAGTGCTCAAGTCGATGAAGCGCCCGGCCTTCGAAGACCGCACCCTGGCGCGCATCAAGAACTGGCGCGAGCAGTGCCCTGAGCTGGTGATCCGCTCCACCTTCATCGTCGGCTTCCCGGGCGAGACCGAGGAAGACTTCCAGTACCTGCTGGACTGGCTGACCGAAGCCCAGCTCGACCGCGTGGGCTGCTTCCAGTACTCGCCGGTGGAAGGCGCCCCGGCCAACGACCTGGGCCTGGCCGAAGTACCGGACGACGTCAAGCAAGAGCGCTGGGACCGCTTCATGGCCCACCAGCAGGCCATCAGTGCTGCCCGCCTGCAATTGCGCATCGGCAAGGAAATCGACGTGCTGATCGACGAAGTCGAGGAACAAGGTTCGGTTGGCCGCAGCTTCTTCGATGCACCGGAAATCGATGGCAGCGTGTTCATCGATGGCGACCATGGTTTCAAGCCAGGCGACAAAGTGCGTTGCCGTGTGGTGGATGCCGACGAGTACGACATGTGGGCTGAACCCATCTAAAACGGCTGAAGCCTGCAAAGCCCCTGCCCCGGCGTTCTCCATAGGGAATGACCGGCGCAGGGGCTTTTTTGTCAGAACGTGTGAAACAGCATCAGGCCGCCCTCGGCATCCGGGCTGGCATCCGAGAAGCCTTTGACTGCATAGAGTTGGACTTTCCACTGCTGGTTGAGCTTGTGGGTGAGGAACAGGGTAAGCTCCTTGATCTGCGCCCCGGTCGAGACCACTTTCTGCCGCCAATCGTAGGAGGCGCCGGCCGAAGTACCGACCGCCACCGGCAGGGCAAAGCCGAGACTGGCAAATACCGGGTCATCGAAGTCGCTATCGGGCGGGTCACCGAACTTCTTCCAACCCAGCGTCGCGAAACCGGTGACCGGGCCAAAGCCCTTGGCTATGTCGACCTGGGTGGTGTAATCGTACTGGCCGGTGCCCAAGCACTGGTCTTCATCAGCGGTAGGGAATTTGACCTTGCCGATCAGGTCCAGCATCAGGCCGCCGTCACGACCATCGAGCAGTGCATAGGCGGCGCTGGCAACCGTGTCACCCAACCCGCTTTCCACGTCTCGGCAACCACCGGGCAAGGGGTCACCATTGGGGCCGACTTCGGGGTTGGTGATACGCAACCAAGGCACGGTAACCTTGTAGGTCATGGGGCCGCTCTCATACTTGCCGACCACCGGCACATACCAGATTTCCGAAGTGGTGCCGGTACCATAGTCGCCACTTGAATAATCCATGCCAATGGCGGCACTGAAGGTATCGGCCAGCGCCGACACGCAGGTGCACGAGAGCAAACAGGCGAACAGAGGGAGCGTGGGTCTCATTTGCAACTCAGTACTCTTTCGGGAAGCATGGCCAGACTTACCCAGCCTAGTTGGCTAACGCCCGGATCGCTCTGGATGCTCGACTTTTTCCACCGTCTCTGCCTTTTCCGGCCTCTCCACCTTTTCAACTTTCTCTGGTAACTCCACCTTTTCGACCCGTTCAGGCTTTTCTACTTTTTCTACTTTCTCGGGCTTCTCGACTTTCTCGACTTTCTCGACTTTCTCGACCTTCTCGACCTTCTCGACCTTCTCGACCTTCTCGACCTTCTCGACCTTCTCGACCTTCTCGACCTTCTCGACCTTCTCGACTTTCTCGGGCTTCTCGACCTTGTCTACTTTTTCGACCTTTCCGGTGTTTTCGACTTCGACCTTCTCAACCCGATCGGAGCTTCCACTGTTGCTACGCGTCGATTGCTCCGATGCGTCGAGGTGTACCGACTCTCCCGACTTGTCACCACTGCCATGGTCACTGGAGCCGTCAACGGCACTGCGCCCACTGTGATCATCGCTGTTTTCATCACGATCGTTGGCCCCATCGCTTGCGCCATGACCGCTGCTGGAGCCGCCGGAGTTGCTTCCGTCATGCTCACCACCGTGCCCCGACTGGCTTCTGTCAGGATTGTCGACACGGCCGTCCTGGAATTCCACGCGGGTTGCCCGCAGCTCGTGAGTTCCATTGAGCACCCCGCTCACCCGCACACGCTGATCAAGCGCCAACGCCGCTGGCTGCCGACCGACAATTACGGTGCCCTGCCCCAATGTCACATTGAGACCTGCAACCACCAACTGCCGAGCTTGTGTGCGCTGTACCAGCCCTTCAACCACCGCCTGCTGGACACGACCAGCAAAAGGCAGGCTCGGGTCTGGACGGGTTTGCGCCACTTCAAGCTGGCGCCCGGTCCACTGGCCGCGCACCAGCACCTCACGAGCAGGCGCCACACGGGTACCCAACTTCAACCCTTGAAGGCTGCCAGTGCGATCAACCGCGCCGATGGCGCTGGCCTCCCTCAACCCCGGTGCCCGTTCGATACGGGTCGCCACGACTTCTCCCCGGGCATCGCGCAGGCCGCTGACCCTCACGGGCTCACCCGGGCGCAACCCTTCAGCTACCCGCGCGCCAGCGGCCAGCCGCACGGGTTGCCCCATGACCCGCAGTGGGGCCGAGGCATTGGGCAGCGCCGTCAACGGCCCTTCGAAGACGTTGAGGATCGAAATGCGCCCCGCTTGCAGGCCGCGCTGGGTGGCGAATGCCTCCACCGCCACCACCTGCCCGATCGCCAGGTGACCACTGCTGGCAGGCGCACCGTTCTCACTCACCGGTACGTCCTTGCCATAGTGCACTTCCATGCCATTGACGCAGATCGAGGCGAAGCCGGTGATGGTACCGACGATGCCTGTACCCCCAGTACCACCCGGGCGCAGGATCGGCGTACCGGTACCACCTACATCACCGTGGCGCTGATCAAAGTAGGTGCCGTCCACACCCTCCGCCACCGCGCCTGTGCCGCCTGTACCACCCGGACGTTGCTGGACTGGGGCACCGGTGCCACCGACGCCGCCATTTTCATTGCGTACACCGGTGCCGCCCATACCGCCGGGAAACTGCAGGCCTGCGGCACCGGCCATACCCATCTCGTCACGGCTGACACACACCGGCGCTGCGGCCACCTCGGCCGGGGCCATCAGGTTCCCCCCGAAAACCAGGGCAAACATGACAGCACTGAGGTAGCGCACAGGAAGAGTCATGGGCCGGGTGTCTTCGACGGGTCGGAATCGGTAGCTTCAGTGTAGAAATAAAGCCCGACAGTGATGCGCTGACGTTGTTCGATACCGGGCTCATCAGCACTCTCCAACGCTGCTGCAAGCCGGCTGAAGGCAAGTAGTGTCTGCATGCCATCCTTGGCTACCACATCTCGCAAATGCTCGACGCTGGCCGGGCTCAAGGCATCGTAGTGCACGCTACGCTCAAAAAATGGCGGGCCTTCGCCGCTGAGGTTGTGCACCGCCGCACAGGCATGGTCATGCAGGTTGTGGCCGAAGTACGCAGCCTTTTCATCAAAACCCTTCTGTGGCACGAATGCATGGGCTTCCAGGTGCACGCAATCCTGCTCATCGAGCCGCACGACGCCCAGGCGCAACCATTCGTCCAGCACCACCCGGCCGCGGATATCGGTGCTGACCTTGGCGACCAGGGCGTCGAATGAGCAATCGCCACCCACACTGGCTAGCCGCGCAAGCGCCCTCGCCTGGCCGGGTGCCGAGCAGAATGGTGGGGTGTTGGTCCATACATTGACCAACTGTGCACCTAGCGTGATGTTATCCGGCAGGGCCGCAATTGCAGTGTCACCCTCATTACGCAGCCGCCGAACATCTTTACGATGTACGCCAGTAAGCAGGCTGATGCGGCTATCGGTTGGCGCGGTGTCGTTCAGGCGAAACTCGCGATGGGCCACATCGACGAACACCTCCTTGAGCAGGTCGGTGAACATCGTGTAGGTAACCCCTTTGCGCAGCATCAGGCGCACCAGCGGGCGCATCACACGCCGCAGCGCACTCAGCATCGACGGGGGTAAGACAGGCGATTGCATCGAGGGCATTCCTTGACAGAGGCACCCAGTATAAGACGCGGGAATTAATCCCACGCAAACCGCAATCATATCCCGGCATGGACGAGGAAAAAGCTGTCAGCGCTCATTGGAAATGACGTGATAAAGGCAAGACAGGCCAGAACCTGCTCATACAAAACCCGTCCGCTGGGTTTTGTATGGGCCACTTCGGGTCAGCGCCAATCAGCTTCTGCTGTTGTCATCCCCGGCCTCGCCGCCGGCATGAACACCGTGGTCATCACCGGGTTCGCCACCCACATGGTTGCCGTGATCATCGCCAGGCTCACCGCCGACATGATTACCATGATCATCCCCGGGTTCCCCACCCGCGTGATTGCCATGATCGTCACCCGCTTCAGCATGGTTGCTGCTGCGCCCAGCGTTTGAATTACCGTCGTGGCCACTGCCGCTGTTGCCGGCATGGCCACCACCGTCACCGCCGCTGCCGTGGCCACCACTTCCGCTTCCGCCACCATGGCCACCGCCGCCACCACTTCCACCACCACCGTGGCCACCGCCACCGCCACTTCCACCGCCACCGTGGCCACCGCCGCCGCCACTTCCACCGCCACCGTGGCCACCGCCGCCGCCACTGCCACCGCCACCGTGGCCACCGCCACCGCCACCGCCACCGCCACCGCCATCTTTAGCGTAGGCACTGGAGCCATGAGAAATCGAGTCAGGGATCAAGGCAATGGACATCGACAACACGCCAGCTACAGCAGCCGCGAGTAAAGCCTTCTTGAACAGCAGGTGGATTTGCATAGTCCGTCTCCAGGTCTTCGCCACGAGAACGCCAAATCAGTCAGTAATCTTGCTTCAGATTGAACTTATATTTACGTGGGATTTTTTCCCACGCTTAATTAATAGACCGTCACTCCCCAGGTCTCAAGCGCCAATCGAACAAGCCGACCGGTGGTTGGCCTGCTATGTTTTCCCTATCGCCCCAGAGGAACACCGGCATGGCTGCGCTACTGACGCTGCAAACCCCGCGCTTGTGCGACTACAGCGAGCTGGTACAGGTGTGGGAGGATTCAGTACGCGCCACCCACGACTTTCTGCCAGAGGGCTATATCCTGCTACTGCGCGAACATGTGCTGCGCCGCTACCTCGACGCAGTGATGCTGATCTGCTGCAAGGACCGCCAGCGCATCTGTGGTTTCGCCGGTGTCGCCAACGGGCGGGTGGACATGCTGTTCGTCGCACCTGGCTACCGCGGCCAAGGGGTAGGCAAGCGCCTGCTGCGCTATGCCATCAATGAGCTGAATGCCGAGTACCTTGACGTCAACGAACAGAACCCGAAAGCGCTGGGCTTCTACCTGCATGAGGGTTTCGAGGTCATCGGCCGTTCGGAAACCGACGGCCTGGGCCAGCCCTATCCTCTGCTGCACATGAGGCTAATGCGCACAGTGCCTTGAGGCGGCGCCTGAATGTGCCGCGCTATGTGTCCAAAATGGCGCATCTGACACAGATTCCCATCATCTACCGCTTGCAGGCAGGTACAATGGAGGCCTTTCCCTGCCTTGCGAATTGCCCCATGTCCGAACCCGTCCGCCTGTCCAAACGCCTCATCGAGCAGCTCGGCTGCTCCCGCCGCGAGGCCGAGCAGTACATTGAAGGAGGCTGGGTAACGGTCGATGGCGTGGTGGTCGAGCAGCCGCAGTTCAAGGTTGAGCAGCAGCGCGTCGAACTGCTGCCGGGCGCCCGTGCCGAAACCCTGGAGCCGGTGACCCTGCTGCTGAACCAGCCAGCCGGCATGGACAGTGAAGACGCCCGCGCCAGCATGAACATGGGCAGCCTTAGCGAGGCCCACCGCGAAGGCGTGCGCGCCCTGCACGGGCATTTTGCCCGGCAGGCCTGCGTGGCACCGCTGGAGCGTGGCGCCAGCGGCCTGCAGGTGTTTACCCAGGACTGGCGGGTATCCCGCAAGATCGAGGCCGACCTGCGTCGCCTGGAGCAAGAGTTCATCATTGAAGTGCGCGGCGAAACCACCCCCCAGGCGCTGGAACGCCTGGCGCGTGGGGCCATGCGCAATGACCGCGAGTTGCCCAAGGCCAAGGCCAGCTGGCAGAACGAGACACACCTGCGCATGGTGTTGAAAAACCCACAACCAGGGCAGATTTCCGAGCTATGCGCCTACCTGCGCCTGGAGCTTTTAGGCATGCGACGCATTCGCCTGGGTGGTGTGTCGATGGGCAAGCTGCCCTTGGGCCAATGGCGTTACCTGGCTACCTCCGAACGTTTCTAAGCAATACGCCGCGCCGGAACGCGCGGCACCTGAACAGGATTCTGCTGCAATGAACCACAACGACGTCCTGCGCAGCCTGCGCTACATGCTCAAGGTGAACGACGCCAAGATGGCCGAGATCATCGGGCTCTCTGGCCTCGAAGTGCATCCTCTGGTGCTGGCCACCTACCTGAAAAAAGAAGAAGAGGAAGGCTTCGTGCGCTGCCCTGAACGGGTGATGGCGCACTTCCTTGACGGCCTGGTGATCTACCGCCGAGGCAAAGACGATAGCCGCCCGCAGCAGCCGATCGAGCTGCCGGTAACCAACAACCTGATCCTCAA
Source organism: Pseudomonas sp. NBRC 111139 (assembly GCF_001753955.1). NCBI lineage: Bacteria > Pseudomonadati > Pseudomonadota > Gammaproteobacteria > Pseudomonadales > Pseudomonadaceae > Pseudomonas > Pseudomonas sp. NBRC 111139. The sequence goes on along the minus strand of NZ_BCBP01000026.1, from coordinate 16,483 downwards.
GAAGCTGCGTGTGGCCTTTGAGCTCAAGGAAGACGACCTGCACGCGATTCTCAAGTCGGTCAACTTCCCGGTCAGCAAACCTGAGCTCAGCGCGCTGTTCCGCAAGGCTGGCCACGACAACTACCGCCCGTGTGGCGACCAGTTGATGCGCAACTTCCTCAAGGGCCTGACCCTGCGCGTGCGCGGCTGAGTGGCCATGCAGCATAAGGTTGTCCCGGTCGGCATCGTCCACTCCTGTTTCAAGGAAAAGTTCGCCATTCCGCGCCAGCCGCAGCTGGCGCCTGCCGCCCGTGGCGTACTCGAACTGTTGCCGCCGTTCGATCAAGGTGACGCGGTCGAAGGCCTGGAGCAGGTCAGCCATGTCTGGCTGCTGTTCCTGTTCCACCAGGCCCTGGAAGAAAAGCCGCGCCTGAAAGTGCGGCCTCCGCGTCTGGGCGGCAACAAGAGCATGGGGGTGTTCGCCACCCGCGCCACCCATCGGCCCAACGGCATCGGCCAGTCGGTGGTACGCCTGGAGGGCGTGGAGCCCGGGCGCCTGCTGCTGTCCGGGATCGACCTGCTCGACGGCACGCCGGTGCTGGACATCAAGCCGTATGTGCCCTATGCCGACAGCGTCGCTGGCGCCAGCAACCAGATGGCCAATGCAGCGCCTGTGGCAATTGACGTGCAGTGGGCGGACAACGCCCTGATCCAGGCCCGCGAGCATGCGCTGCGTTTGAATGAGCCGCTGGTGCAACTGATCGAGCAATGCCTGGCGCAGGACCCACGGCCGGCCTACCAGATACCACCGTCCGAGCGGGTGTACGGGGTGAAGTTCTGGGATGTGCAAGTAAGGTGGCATTACCCACAGCCGGAGGAGATCCGGGTGTTGGAGGTGGTACTGGGCTGAGGGCCACCGCATCGCCCTGTGTGGGAGCGGCCTTGCGTCGCGAAAGGGCTGCGCAGCGGCCCCAAGATTTCAGCCATCCTGCAAGGTCGCCGGGGCTGCTGCGCAGCCCATTCGCGACGCAAGGCCGCTCCCACAGGGACCGCGCAGACACGAAAAAGGCGACCTTGGGTCGCCTTTCTCATTTCAACCCGCTATCAACGAGCCGGGCCTTCAGCCACGCCCAGGTCGTCCGTCGGGCGGGTATCGACCAGCGGCGCACCACCGGAGGCCAGTTCCGAAGCCAGCTTGTCGTTGTCCATTTCCTTGACCCACTTGGCCACTACCACGGTGGCAACGGCGTTGCCCACCAGGTTGGTCAGGGCGCGGGCTTCGGACATGAAGCGGTCGATGCCGAGGATCAGCGCCAGGCCGGCAACCGGCAGGTGGCCAACAGCCGACAGGGTCGCGGCCAGCACGATGAAGCCCGAGCCGGTAACGCCGGCAGCACCCTTGGAAGCCACCAGCAGCACCAGCAGCAGGGTGATCTGGTGAGTGATGTCCATGGTGGTGTCAGTGGCCTGAGCGATGAACACCGCAGCCATGGTCAGGTAGATCGAGGTACCGTCCAGGTTGAACGAGTAGCCAGTCGGGATAACCAGGCCCACTACCGATTTCTTGGCACCCAGGCGCTCCATCTTGGCCAGCATGCGTGGCAGGGCCGACTCCGAGGACGAAGTACCCAGCACGATCAGCAGTTCTTCACGGATGTAGCGGATCAGCTTGATCACGCTGAAGCCGTGGGCACGGCAGATACCGCCCAGCACCACCAGCACGAACAGCAGGCAGGTGATGTAGAAGCAGGCCATCAGGTAGCCCAGCTGCACCAGCGAGCCAACACCGTACTGGCCGATGGTGAAGGCCATGGCGCCGAAAGCGCCGATCGGGGCCAGCTTCATGATCATGTTGATGATGTTGAACATGACGTGGGCGAAGCGGTCGATCATGTCCAGTACCGGCTTGCCGTAGCTGCCCAGGCGGTGCAGGGCGAAGCCGAACAGTACCGAGAACATCAGCACTTGCAGGATGTCGCCGTTGGCGAAGGCGCCGACGACCGTATTGGGGATGACGTTAAGCAGGAAGCCGACGGTAGTCTGCTGCGCGCCGGCGGCGGCGTAGGCAGCCACGCTGCTGGCGTTCAGGGTGCTGACGTCGATGTGCATGCCAGCGCCTGGCTTGACCACGTTGACGACGACGAGGCCGATGATCAGGGCGATGGTGGAGACGATTTCGAAGTACAGCAACGCGTAGCCGCCGGTTTTGCCGACCGACTTCATGCTCTGCATGCCGGCAATGCCGCTGACCACGGTACAGAAGATGATCGGGGCGATGACCATCTTGATCAGTTTGACGAAGCCGTCACCCAGGGGTTTGAGGGCAACGCCCGTTTCCGGGTAGTAGTGGCCGAGCAGGATGCCGATGGTGATGGCGACCAACACCTGGACATACAGGGATTTGTACAGCGGCTGACGTGTCGTCATGGCTAATTTTCCTCAAGTGTGCCGGTTCACCCTTCCCAGGGTGATGGGGGCACCTGAATCGCTAACCCTCCTGCACTTGGAGGGATTTGTCGTTGTGTTCGAGCTGCCTGGGCAGGCCTCTGCGAGGATCAATAGCAAGGGTGGTGCCAAAATGCCCATGAAGGGTGCAAAGCCCGTATTTGCTAGGAATAAATGCCCAACGACAGGGCGATATTCCCGAGACGGATTGGCGGATTTCCGCCCGATGGCGGAATTTGTACAAGGAGGAATGGCGGAAATCCGCCCTTTGTGGATTGCCTGTGCCCCCATTCGCGGATTGACCTGCGAATGGGCCGGCACAGGCTAGGGATCAATCCAGGTTGAAGGTGATCCTGAACGCAGCGCCCCCCAGCGGCGAATCGCCAAGGCTCAGCTCGGCGTCATAGCTGTCGACGATATCCTTGACCACGGCCAAGCCTATGCCCTGCCCCGGGTGCTGGCTGTCCAGCCGCTCCCCACGCTCCAGAATGCGTTCACGCTGGTCGGCGGGCACGCCCGGCCCGTCGTCCTCGATGCACAAGGTCAGATACCCCGGCGCCTTCACCAGGCTCACCCGCACTTGGCCCAGGCTTAGCCGGTAGGCGTTCTCCAGCAGGTTGCCGAGCATTTCCAGGAACGCGCCCTGCTCCATCGGCACCTGCGCCGCGTCCGGCAACTCCAGCACCACGTTCACACGTTTTTCCCGGTAAACCTTGGCCAAGGTGCTGCACAGGCTGTCGAGCAACGGCCGCAGCAAGACGCTGTGGCGGACCAGGCCACTCTTGCGCAGGCTGGCGCGTTGCAGCTGGTAGTCGATCTGCTGGCTCATGCGCTCGATCTGGCTTTGCAGCACCCGCGCCTGCTCGCGCTCGCCGCTGCGCTGCTGCAAGCTTTCACCCACACCCTGCAACACCGCCAGCGGCGTCTTCAGGCTGTGGGCCAGGTCGTCCAGCGAATCACGGTAGCGCGTGCGCTGCTCACGCTCACTGCGCAACAGACGGTTGAGCGAGCGGGTCAGGCGCAGCAACTCGCGTGGGTGCTCACCGCTCAGACCGTCACGTGCACCTGATTCCACTTCATCCAGTTCGTGGCTGAGGCGTCGCAACGAGCGCAGCCCCCAGGTCAGGCCTGCCCACAACAACACCATGAGCGCCAGCAATGCAGCGCCGAACCCCAGGTAGAGCTTTTCGCGCAGGCCACTGAGGGTGGCCTTGTACTCGCTCACGGGCTGCAGAGCGACAATGCTGTAGGCGGCACTCTGCCCGCCCAACAGCTTGATCTCGACGTCGTAAACGAAGAACTCTTCGCCATCGGACTGGTGAATGCGGTCGAACTCGTTGCCGCGCCCGTCATAGCGCGGCTGGTAGTTGATGTGCCGGTCGGCGGTGGCACGCGACTGCCAGACCAGTTTGCCGTCGCGGTCAAAGATATAGCCGAGCAGGCCTGTGTAGGGCAGGTTGTAGCGCTCGTCCGGCAGCAGTGTCGGCATCTGCAGCTGGCCATGCTCGATACGCGCAGCGGAAATCAGCGTGGTCACATCCGAGGCCAGACGCTGCTCGATCGACTCCTGCAGAGCCAGGCTGAAGGCCTTCTGCAAGGCCGGCAGCAGCGCCAGCATGAACAGCAGCGCCAACACTGCGGCGGCCAGCATCAGGCGCACCCGCAGCGAGCGGATCATCGGCAGCGCTCGGTGAACAGGTAGCCCAGACCGCGCACCGTGTCGATGGGTTTGAAGCCGCGCTCGCCTTCAAGCTTGCGGCGCAGGCGGCCAACCAGCACTTCGATGACATTGGGGTCGCGCTCTTCGTCACCTGGGTACAACTGTTCCATCAGGCGATCCTTGGCCACCACCTGCTGGTGATGGCGCATGAGGTATTCGAGGATGCGGTATTCGTAGGCAGTCAGGGCCAAGGCTTGTTCGTCGAGGGTGGCCTGCTTGCGGTTGAGGTCGAGCACCAAGGGGCCAGCGGTGATGGTCGACTGGATGAAACCACTGGAGCGGCGTAACAGGGCATTGAGCCGTGCTTCAAGCTCCTCGAACTGGAACGGCTTGACCAGATAGTCGTCGGCACCGGCGGCCAGGCCCTCGACCTTGTCTTGCCAGTTGCCACGGGCTGTGAGGATGAGAATGGGGAAGGTCTTGTCCTGGCTGCGCAGCCGCGTGATCAGCTCCAGGCCGCTGATACCGGGCAGGCCCAGATCGATGATGGCAAGGTCGAAATGGTACTGCTCGGCCTGGTACAGCGCCTCTTCGGCATCAGCGACCGCCTCGACCACATGGCCGCTTTCGCCCAGGCGGGTGTAGAGGTGATGGCGAAGCAGGGCTTCGTCCTCGACCACCAGCAGTTTCATGTGCAGCTCCTTATGTGTATTGCCTGTACCGGCCTATTCGCGGGTATGCCTGCTCCCACAGCAATCGCACAGTCTCTGAAACGTGTGCAGCACCTGCACAAGCCAAAGGTACTGCACAGTTTCAGCGGTTTGTGCAGTACCTGTGGGAGCGGGCGTACCCGCGAAGGCCGGTACAGGATAACGCGGCTCGTTCGTCAGAACTTGTAACTTGCTGCCAGGTAGGTCTGCGCGCTGCTGGTCAGGCGCAGGGTGCCATCCTTCGGCCCGCCATGCGCGCCCACCTCGGTCGCGGCATTGGTGCGCAGGTAACGGTAGCCCAGTTCGACCGAGGCCTTGTCGGTGATGTCCTGGATCACACCGGCCTGCAAGCCGTAGGCATAACCGTAGTCAGTGTCCCGGCTGGCGCCTGGCGAGTCCTGGGTAAGCTTGGTCACACCCAGGCTGCCACCACCGAACAGCTTGGTGGTATCGCCCACCGGCAGGAACAAGTCATAGCTGCCAAGCAGGTTTTCCTGGCGCAACTTCAGGCCACTGTGGTCGCCAGAGACATTGTCATAGGTCATGTAGTAGCGGCCCTGGTCGTTGATCTTGCCCAGACGCACACCCCAGGTATCGTCCTTGCCGATAATACCGTCGGCATTGAGCTGATCGGTGTTGCGTTGCAGCAGGCCGGACTTGCGAACTTTGTCGCTGGTCTGGCCGTAGGTGAGGCTGGCGAAGTTGTCGTCCGCGGCCTGGGCGGTGGTAATGCCAGCGGCACAGACGGCCATGGCGGCAAGCAGGGTATTGAAGGTTTTCATGGCTGGGTACTCCAGTTGGGTGCGCTGTTTCGGTCTGGAAGCTAGAGTAATCAGGGCACCCTGAACCGCGACTGAACCCTGGCTGAACCCCGGCTGAACGAATCGATAGCAAAACAAGGAGTTGTGAACATGCGAGCCCTGCTGGCCCTGACCCTGATGTGCAGCGCCGCCCTCGCCCAAGCGGCGGTAGTGACCCGTGAAATTCCTTATCAGGACGACGATGGCAACCGCCTCGTCGGCTACTATGCCTACGATGACGCGCTGGACGGCAAACGCCCAGGCATCGTTGTGGTGCATGAATGGTGGGGCCTGAACGACTATGCCAAGCGTCGTGCGAGAGATCTTGCCGCCCTGGGCTACAAGGCACTGGCCATCGACATGTACGGCGATGGCAAGCACACCGAGCATCCGCAGGATGCCCAGGCATTCATGGCTGCAGCGATGAAGAACCCGGCCGCAGCAGCAGCGCGCTTCGACGCGGGCCTGGAGTTGTTGAAAAAGCAGCCGAATGTGAACAAGCATCAACTGGGCGCTGTCGGCTACTGTTTTGGCGGCAAGGTGGTGCTCGATGCCGCACGCCGGGGAGAAAAGCTCGATGGCGTGGTGAGCTTCCATGGCGCACTGGCCACCCAGACCCCGGCAAAACCTGGCGTGGTGCGGGCCGATATCCTGGTCGAGCATGGTGCGGCGGACAGCATGGTCACCCCACAGCAGGTGGAGGCGTTCAAGGCCGAGATGGATGCGGCCAAGGTCAACTACCAGTTCGTCAGTATTGAAGGGGCCAAGCACGGGTTCACCAACCCCGATGCCGATCGGCTGAGCCACGGTGAACATGGGGGGCCGGACATTGGCTATAACAAGGCAGCGGACGAGCGTTCCTGGGCGGATATGCAGGCGTTCTTCAAGAAGGTGTTCAAATAAAAGATTGTGCAATCGTTGTGGGAAAGGAGGCGTTACCACGCCACCTCCCTTAGCGCCTGCACAGCTGGCACAATAGCCGCCATGAACACACTTCCTGCCTGTTGCGCCCCGCTCCAGCACCACTGGCCCCTGCCCCGCCCATTGCCCGGCGCGGTGCTGGTCAGTTGCGCCTTCGACCCTGCCCACTTGGCGGCCGACGACTTCCAGCGCGCTGGCGTACTGCCCAGCGCCAGCCTGCTGCGCTCGGTGGCCAAGCGCCAGGCCGAGTACCTGGCCGGCCGCGTATGTGCCCGCGCCGCGCTCCAGCACCTGGACGGCCGCGACTACGTGCCCGGCACCCACGAAGACCGCTCGCCCATCTGGCCCGCCGGTATTCATGGCTCGATCACACACGGCAAGGGCTGGGCCGCCGCGGTGGTCGCCGGCGAAAACAGCTGCCAAGGTCTGGGCCTGGATCAGGAAGCCTTGCTGGATGACGCGCGCGCCGAGCGGCTGATGGGCGAAATCCTTACCCCGGCAGAGCTGGAGCGCCTGGACCGCCGCCAGCTTGGGCTTACGGTCACCCTGACGTTCTCGCTGAAGGAAAGCTTGTTCAAGACCCTGTACCCACTGACTCGCCAACGCTTCTACTTCGAACACGCAGAAGTGCTCGACTGGTCCGCAGAAGGGCTGGCGCGCTTGCGCCTGCTCACCGACCTGTCACCGCAGTGGCAGCAAGGCGCAGAGCTGCAAGGCCAGTTCTGCCTGCAGGACGGCCACCTGCTGAGCCTGGTCAGCGTCTGACCTTCACAGCGGTGCCTGCTGCCTTGGCCAGTTCAGGCTGAAGCAGGCACCGCCCAACGCCTCGCTGCGGCCCACCGTGGCCCGGCCCGCGTGCCAGTAGATGATCCGCCGTACGATCGACAGGCCCAGGCCATGCCCGCCCGAGGCACGGGTGCGGCTGTCATCGAGGCGGGTGAAGGGCGTGAAAATGCGGTCCCAGAAGCCCTCGGGGATCCCCGGGCCGTCATCCTCCACATCGATGCGGCAACGTTGCTGGCCCAGCTGATAGCTCAGGCGCACTTCGCTCTCGGCATGGCGCATGGCATTGCCGACAAGGTTCTGCAGGGCCCGGTGCAAGTAGCGCGGCTCGGCCTCGACCCAGGCGCCTTCGGCATCCGCGCCCTGACAGTCGCCGCGCACCACCCGCACCTCGGCACGCAAAGGTGCCAGCTCTTCGATCACCCGATCGAGCAAGGCATCCAGATCGACCCGCTGGAACTTCAAGGCCGGTGCGCCCTGCTCCAGGCGGGCGTAGGTCAGCATCTCGTCGACCAGCTTGTCGAGGTCCTGGATATCCCCGTCCATGCCCGCCAGGTGCTTTGCCCGCACCTGTTCAGTCGTGGCGCTTTCGATCATCTCCAGGCCAAAGCGCAGGCGCGCCACCGGCGTGCGAAGCTCGTGGGACACCGCTCGCACCAGCTCGCGCTGCATGGTCAGCGAGCGCTGCAGGTGCTCGGCCATGCCATTGAAGGCAGCCGCCAGGCGCCCTACCGAGTCGGCGTCGCCGGCCGGCACGCGGGTATCCAGGCTGCCTTGGGCGATGCGCGTGGCAGCAATCTCCAGGCCGGACACACGACGTTCCAGCTGACGCACCAGCAGGTAGACCACCAGGCCGATCAGGCACAGCCCCAGGAAGGCAATCAGAATCAGCAACTGCGGCGGGTAAGGGTTGAGCTGGTACAGCGGGCCGATTTCCAGTACCCATGGCGAGCCCGTCAGCCCGGCGAACACCCGGATCGAGTCACCATCCTTGCCCAGCGCCATCACCGTGTCGCCCTCCTCCACGCGGCGCCGCTGGTCATCGTCCAGGCTGACCCGCTCGATACGTTGCAAGGCAACGCCAAAGCCGAAGCCCTTTTCCTGCTTGATCTGTGCCAGGCGCTGCTGCTGTTCGGTTACCGGGTAGCGCACCAGTTCGTCGGCCAATAGATAGAGGGTGGCCCGCGCCAACTGCTCGCTGATCTGTTTGATCTGCGCGACCAGCATCAGGTCTTCCTGGCCCACCTTGCGTAGCACTTGCGCCGCATGCGGGCCAATCTTCTCGACCACCACCAGGCCACGGTACAGGCGCGCCCGCTGGCCACCGTCAAGGCTGCGTGCGCTCATCGGTTGCAGCGCCAACGGCACGCCAAGCAGGCGTTCCCAGATCAGCAGCGAACGCTTGCGTTGGGTTTCATTCTGCATTGCCAGGTTGTCGGCCATCAGGCTGAAGGTGCCCTGGGCCAGGCCCTCGCTATGCTGGGCAGCGCGCACTTCGTTGACCAGGTGCAGGCTGAGCACGCCAAGCAGGGCCACCAGCACCAGCACGGCCAGCATGCCGCCGTAGATGCGCAGGAAGATCGAATTGTTCATGGTGCCTCGCCAACGAACAGGTAGCCTTTGCTGCGCAGGGTCTTGATCAACCGCGGCTGAAGCGGGTCGTCGCCGATCTTGGGGCGGATTTTCGAGATGCGGATATCGATGGAGCGGTCCTGGCCGTCGTAGCCCACGCCACGCAGTGCGGTGAAGATCTGTTCACGGGTCAGCACCCGACCAGCGTTGCTGGCCAACAGCCAGAGCAGATCGAATTCGGCGCCGGTCAGTTCGATCAACTGCTCGCCCAGGTGCGCCTCGCGCAGGCGGTTATCGATACGCAGCGCACCGAAGGCCAGGTCCTGGCGCTTGCTGTCCACGGTTTCGCTGCGGCGCAGCAGGGCCTGGATACGCGCCAGCAGCAAGCGTGGGCGCACGGGTTTGCAGACGTAGTCGTCGGCACCCAGGTCCAGGCCCTGAACCTGGTCGAGTTCATCGCTGCGCGCGGTGAGCATGAGGATCGGCCCCTGGTACTGGCTGCGCACCCGACGGCAGATGCTCAGGCCGTCCTCGCCGGGGAGCATCAGGTCGAGGATCACCAGGTCGGGCTGGCTGTCGATGATGCGCCTCGCGGCGCGGGCGCCATCGGCCTCCACCGCGACCTCGAAACCATTGGCCTGCAGGTATTCGGCGGTGAGTTCGGCGAGGCGCTGGTCGTCTTCGACGATGAGGATGCGGGGTATGGGGTGGTCCATGGCTTTGGCCTTGTTGTTCTTGGGATCGTGTCAGGGCAGCTGAGAGTATGAATGTAGATGGGGGGCCCTGCGAGACCGACCGCCCCGCGGACGGTGCTCGATCTCCCAGGCACCCCAGATCTTAAGACACGCCCTACCGCCCCCTCGACTGAACCGTTTTTTGTGACAGGCTTCGCGCCCCAAAAAAACTGCCCAAGGGCGTCACGGTGCAGAAAAATACTGCAAACCACTTGGCACAAGGCCTACAGCGAATACCCACCATTCACTCACAAAGTACACACAACTTATCCACAGGCGCTCGCCTTGCAAAGCCCCCAATACCGCATTATCTTGTATCCCGATCGCAGCGAACCACTAGATATAGGGGTTCGTGCAAAATCACACACAAAAGTCAACCCGCAAGATCAAGCGATTTTTCGGGTGGAACTTCAGGTGATTTCAGCAGCCAAACCGCTCCTGCGGAGGCGACCGAGGCAAGCCCTTCCAGGGCCTTGTTCGGGCATGGGTGTTGCAGGCCAGCCCTGGCATCCATCAGCAACAGATTTTGGGCCCCGCCCAAAACCTTTGACTTCGGCCAGGGAGCGGCAAGCCATTGCCCCTAATTCCTGAGTCTGTCCCGAAGTCGGTACGCCCGTGCGGGCGGATGCGCATGCTTTGTGCATCCCCGCAGGGCCATCGAGCAAGTGGACGGAACGGTGGGCGCCCATAGGGCGCCTGAACAATATAGAAATTGTGGAGACACCCACCCATGCAAACCGACACAACTCGCGAGAACCCGCAGGCCAAGGTGCCGCAGGCCGCCGATTCCAACCAGGATCTGGCTGCCACCGCCCCTGGCCAACTGCGCGTGATCAAGCGTAACGGCACTGTCGTCCCTTACACCGACGACAAGATCACCGTCGCCATCACCAAGGCGTTCCTCGCAGTTGAAGGCGGCACTGCCGCCGCTTCGTCGCGCATCCACGACACCGTCGCGCGCCTGACCGAGCAGGTTACCGCCACGTTCAAGCGTCGCATGCCATCGGGTGGCACCATCCACATCGAAGAAATCCAGGACCAGGTCGAACTGGCCCTGATGCGCGCCGGCGAGCAGAAAGTTGCCCGCGACTACGTGATCTACCGTGACCAGCGCGCCAAGGAGCGTGCCACCCGCGCCAACACCGACGCCGTGGTCGAGCCGCACCCGAGCATCCGCATCACCCTGGCTGACGGCAGCCTGGCGCCGCTCGACATGGCCCGCCTGAACACCATCATCAGCGAAGCCTGCGAAGGCCTGGCCGAAGTCGATGGCGACCTGATCCAGCGCGAAACCCTGAAGAACCTGTACGACGGCGTGGCCATCAAGGACGTCAACACCGCCCTGGTGATGACCGCCCGTACCCTGGTGGAGCGCGAGCCGAACTACTCGTTCGTTACCGCCCGCCTGCTGATGGACACCCTGCGCGCCGAAGGCCTGGGCTTCCTGAATGTAGCCGACAGCGCCACCCACCACGAAATGGCTGACCTGTACGCCAAGGCCCTGCCGGCCTACGTCGCCAAAGGTATCGAGTTCGAGCTGCTGAACCCGGCCCTGGCCGACTTCGACCTGGAAAAACTGGGCAAGGCAATCAACCACGAGCGCGACCAGCAGTTCACCTACCTGGGCCTGCAGACCCTGTACGACCGCTACTTCATCCACAAGGATGGCGTGCGCTTCGAGCTGCCGCAGGTGTTCTTCATGCGTGTGGCCATGGGCCTGGCGCTGGAAGAGAAAGACAAGGAAGCCCGTGCGATCGAGTTCTACAACCTGTTGTCGTCGTTCGACTACATGGCCTCGACCCCGACCCTGTTCAACGCCGGTACCCTGCGCCCGCAGCTGTCCAGCTGCTACCTGACCACCGTGCCGGACGACCTGTCGGGCATCTACCACGCGATCCACGACAACGCCATGCTGTCGAAATTCGCTGGCGGCCTGGGCAACGACTGGACCCCGGTCCGTGCACTGGGCTCGTACATCAAGGGCACCAACGGTAAATCCCAGGGCGTCGTCCCGTTCCTGAAAGTGGTCAACGACACCGCCGTTGCCGTGAACCAGGGTGGCAAGCGCAAAGGCGCTGTATGTGCCTACCTGGAAACCTGGCACCTGGACATCGAAGAATTCATCGAGCTGCGCAAGAACACCGGTGATGACCGCCGTCGTACCCACGACATGAACACCGCCAACTGGATCCCTGACCTGTTCATGAAGCGTGTCTTCGATGACGGCAAGTGGACCCTGTTCTCGCCTTCGGAAGTGCCAGACCTGCACGACCTGACCGGCAAGGCCTTCGAAGAACGCTACGAGTACTACGAAGCCCTGACCGAGTACAACAAGATCAAGGTGTTCAAGACCATCCAGGCCAAAGACCTGTGGCGCAAGATGCTGTCGATGCTATTCGAGACCGGCCACCCATGGCTGACCTTCAAGGACCCGTGCAACCTGCGTTCGCCGCAGCAGCACGTGGGCGTGGTCCACAGCTCGAACCTGTGCACCGAGATCACCCTGAACACCAACAAGGACGAGATCGCAGTCTGCAACCTGGGCTCGATCAACCTGCCGAACCACATCGTCGATGGCAAGCTGGACACCACCAAGCTGCAACGCACCGTGAACACCGCTGTGCGCATGCTCGACAACGTGATCGACATCAACTACTACTCGGTGCCGCAAGCGCGTAACTCGAACTTCAAGCACCGTCCGGTCGGCCTGGGCATCATGGGCTTCCAGGATGCGCTGTACCTGCAGCACATTCCTTACGGTTCCGATGCTGCCGTCGAGTTCGCCGACAAGTCGATGGAAGCGGTCAGCTACTACGCCATCCAGGCTTCGTGCGACCTGGCCGATGAACGCGGCGCCTACGAGACCTTCCAGGGTTCGCTGTGGTCCAAGGGCATCCTGCCGCTGGATTCGCAACAGATCCTGATCGAGGCCCGTGGCCAGAAGTACATCGACGTCAACCTGGAAGAAACCCTGGACTGGGCGCCGGTACGTGCCCGCGTGCAGAAAGGTATTCGTAACTCGAACATCATGGCCATCGCGCCAACCGCGACCATCGCCAACATCACTGGCGTGTCGCAGTCGATCGAGCCTACCTACCAGAACCTGTACGTGAAATCGAACCTGTCGGGCGAATTCACCGTGATCAACCCGTACCTGGTTCGCGACCTCAAGGCCCGCGACCTGTGGGACTCGGTCATGATCAACGACCTGAAGTACTACGACGGTTCGGTACAGCAGATCGAGCGTATCCCGCAAGAGCTGAAAGACCTGTACGCCACTGCGTTCGAAGTCGAGACCAAGTGGATTGTCGACGCTGCTTCCCGTCGCCAGAAGTGGATCGACCAGGCGCAGTCGCTGAACCTGTACATCGCGGGTGCATCGGGCAAGAAGCTGGACGTGACCTACCGCATGGCCTGGTACCGTGGCCTGAAAACCACCTACTACCTCCGTGCCCTGGCCGCCACCAGCACCGAGAAGTCGACCATCAACACCGGCAAGCTCAACGCCGTTTCCAGCGGTGGCGACAGCGCCCCGGTCCAGGCAGCCGGCCCAGCGCCAGTGCCGAAGGCCTGCGCGATCGACGAGCCTGACTGCGAAGCCTGCCAGTAAGGCCTGAATGCCGTGCGGGGTGCCTACGGGTGCCCCGCGCGGCATTTTTGTATCCGCGCCTCAGAGAAACCTTGCCCTTTGCCCACTGTTCACGCAGCTCGGTAAAAGAACAGGACCTCTCAAAAAAGGATGTACGCCCATGGCGCGGAAAAAACTGGCATCTCGCAAGATTGGTCGCAACGCAGAAACCGGCCGTTTCACCTCAGTGGAACAGGCACGCAAGCACCCCAAGACACACATTGTCGAAACGCTGTATACCCACCGTAGCTAGTGGTAGCTGGCCTCATCGCCGGCCACCCCGCGGCGAGGCCGGCTTTGCAACACAGCCCTCAAGAAACACCATATGATGTGCCTTGAAATTTAAACTGGCACAACATATAGGTTGGCGCTACACTCTCCCCCCGTAGAAGAAGCCACCTTTTTCGTGAACGGACGCACGCCAAACCGGTCGAAAAAGTTACCCTCGCCGGCGACACACGCGCCCCGATCGAAGGTGAATTCCGGTATACTCTGCGCCCTCTGAAAAGAGCACCTATTCAATTGTCCTGGCCCCTCCCAGAGGCCTGGCCAGGTACAAGCCAGAACACATTCAGATGTAAACGAGAGTCAGCCTCTCGAGCTGTCCATTCGCCGTTACGGCCTTGCGTCAGGCATCACATTCTTACAATCCAACCGGTTGCCCCAGGGCGACCCTCAAGCAGGAGCCAAACCATGCTGAGCTGGGACGAATTCGACAAAGAAGACGGCGAAGTAGCCGCCAAAGGCAACACCCCTGCGCAGGCCGCTGCCGCCGCCACCCTCGACAAGCTCGACAGCGCCGGTGGTGCCGCCGCCCTGGAGGCCCGTGCGGCCACCGCTTCTGACTCCGAAGCCGTCAAACGTGCCAAGGCTGCCCTCGACGCCCTCGACGTTGCCGAAGGCCTGGCCGAGCTGGAAGGCTCCTCGGCCCGCGTTGCAGTAGATGAAAAGCGCATGATCAACTGCCGCGCCGACCTCAACCAGCTGGTACCGTTCAAGTACGACTGGGCCTGGCAGAAGTACCTGGACGGCTGCGCCAACCACTGGATGCCGCAAGAGGTCAACATGACCGCCGACATCGCCCTGTGGAAGAGCCAGGACGGCCTGACCGAAGACGAGCGCCGCATCGTCATGCGCAACCTCGGCTTCTTCTCCACCGCCGACTCGCTGGTTGCCAACAACCTGGCCCTGGCCGTGTACCGCCTGATCACCAACCCGGAGTGCCGCCAGTACATCCTGCGCCAGGCCTTCGAAGAAGCGATCCACACCCACGCCTACCAGTACTGCATCGAGTCGCTGGGCATGGATGAAGGCGAGATCTTCAACATGTACCACGAGATCCCGTCGGTCGCTAAAAAAGCCGCCTGGGGCCTGAAGTACACCCGCGCCATCTCCGACCCGGAATTCAACACCGGCACCGTCGAAACCGACAAAGAGCTGCTGCGCAACCTGATCGCCTACTACTGCGTCCTGGAAGGCATCTTCTTCTACTGCGGCTTCACCCAGATCCTGTCCATGGGCCGCCGCAACAAGATGACTGGCGTTGCCGAGCAGTTCCAGTACATCCTGCGTGACGAGTCGATGCACCTGAACTTCGGCATCGACGTGATCAACCAGATCAAGATCGAGAACCCACACCTGTGGGATGCGGCGATGAAGGAAGAAGCGACCCAGATGATCCTGCAAGGGACCCAGCTGGAGATCGAATACGCCCGTGACACCATGCCACGCGGCGTACTGGGTATGAACGCGGCGATGATGGAGGACTACCTCAAGTTCATCGCCAACCGTCGCCTGACCCAGATCGGCCTGAAGGAAGAGTATCCAGGGACTACCAACCCGTTCCCATGGATGAGCGAGATCATGGACTTGAAGAAAGAGAAGAACTTCTTTGAGACGCGTGTGATTGAGTATCAGACTGGTGGGGCGTTGAGCTGGGACTGATCGTCCGGGCTGAGCATCGAGAAGGCTGCCGATTGGCAGCCTTTTTTTATGATTTTCCCCGAGAGTCCTGACGTCAGTTACGAAGATTGATTTCTTAATCCTATAAAAGACCGCCCCTGCGAAGGCCCATGTGAACAGGGGACCATTTATTGCCTGTGCTGGCCTCTTCGCGGGTGAACCCGCTCCTACAGAGATCGCAGTTTGCCGGGGTTACCTGGCAAGCTGGTCTGCCTGACTTGGCAATGAGCCCTCTGGGCTGATGGGGGACCTGTGCGGGTTCATCGAGGCGTAGAACCGCCGCGAACACCGGCGAAGCCGGTGCCATACACCGAGTCGGATTCTTCGCGGGCAAGCCCGCTCCCACCGAAGCACAGCTCTAGCTTTGAGGCGGTGTTTTACCTTGGAGATTTCGGCCTGGGGCTGCCAAACCCTATAGGCCTACTCAAGTCGCTCAGCAGCCTTTTTGTAAGCTTGGTCCCGCTCACGGCGATCGACAGCGACGACAAAAACCACGATCTCTTGGTCAATGACCTGATAAACCAGCCTGTACCCGCTGCTGCGAAGCTTTATTTTGTAGCAATCCGGCAGCGAGTGAAGGCGGTTTGCCTCGATTCAAGGTTTCAGCAGGACCTCTGCCAGTTTCTTCTTGAACTGCTGACGCACGGTATCGCCCAGCTTCTTCCACTCTTTCAATGCGCGGGAATCAAAGTCGAGGCTATAGGTCATCCAGCTTTACCCTCACGCGCTGCGGAGAAGCAAGCCGCTCTTGTACGGTAGCAATGAGATCTTCATCTTCCTCGGTCATCAGGACCGGCCGGAAGGGTAGCTTGCCCCGCTCAGCTACATATTGCAGGGCCTGGCGCATGAGTTCGGAGGGGGTGACACCGAGGCGATCGAGCTCTTTGTAGGCGCGGGCTTTGAGATCATCGTCGACGCGGATATTGATAGAAGCCATGACATAGCCCTCATGTAAAGACGATTGTCATTACACTGCACTGATCGTGGGGACTCTGCAATGGCAGTTTGTCTGCCGGAAGTGACCACAGCGCCATTCCCTTCAAATGAAGAGGCCTCGCCCCTGCCGACAGGAGGGGTACGGCACCAGCAAGGATGCCGGGACTGGACATGCCAGTCGACGTGGTCAAGGGCGAGGCCAGATCTGAAGATAGCGCAGGCTCGGGGATGGGGCCACCGCAGTTACGATTTGATTTTTAACCCTGCCCCCGGTTTGCAGTGCGAGGCGGCCAATGGGGTGGATGGCACGGGCTTTACCCGTGTTCGCGGGCAAGCCCGCTCCTACCAGTAGA